>CP129487.1:3915000-4125864 GCA_030584025.1 Cyclobacteriaceae bacterium | reverse complement strand
TCCACACAACTCATCGGGTTGCTGAGCGACCTCTATGGCCTGTACCTGCCTAACACCGGCAAGTACCTGGAGTATGCGCTGCGCGGCATGCGCCTCGGTGCCGAAGGCACCGATTCGGTTGAGATAAGCTACTTCCACCTGCGGCTGGGCAATGCCCTTATTCAAACCGGTTTTGTAGAGGAATCATTAAAGCAGTTTGACCTGGCCCTCACCTACTACCCCGAGAATGCCTTTGCGCGCTACATACGCGCGTTTGCGCTGTATGCCAAAACCGGTAACCTGAAACAAACACGCGCCTTGTTGGTGAAGGAGTTCAACAAAGACACCACGCGCTTCGATATCCTGCAAGACATTGGCAAGGTAAGCTACTACCTGGGCGAATATGATACAGCTTACGTTTGCTACCAACGCTTTAACCGCTACCGCGAAACCCAAAAGCTGGATGTGTTCCAACACGAGAATTTGCTCATTGGAAAAATTTATGACAAGATGGGCGAGCACGAACAAGCCCAACAGTTTTATGCCAGCTACCGCGAGTTTTTAGATCGTACCGAAACAGCTTACAAGCACCTTGGCCTGGTGGCATGGTATTGTGAAGAAAATAACCGCGACAAAGCATTGGAACACCTCAAACTATTTACGCAGGAAGACAACATTCAATATTGGATCATCCTGTTTTTGAACAAGGCCCCCGACAAAACTCCTATTGAGCGCTCAGCCGAGTTTCAAAAACTTTCACGCGACATTGAAAAGAAATTTTGGGCCAACCACGAAAAGCTGAAGGAGAAGCTGGAAGAGCAGGGGTTGTTGTGACGAGGCCAAAAAACCGCATGAACGGTTTGGAGAACACGAACAGCCGGAGCTTTCAATAAGAAGTAAAAAGATCTAATTTTTTCTTATTACAAACTTTATTTTCAAATAAGATAAATTCATTTATCTTATTTTGTATTTTTAGCTCAATTATGGCAAGATCAAAGAAGTTAAATCCATTTTCTGAACAGCTCATTGTCGAACGGCTACGCTTCGAAAATCCGTGGTGGTGGTGATCGATGAATCGTCCAACCCTAATGCCTTAATCTCCTTTTAAATATTCTTTCAACATCGCTTTCCAGCTTATAAGCTTCAGTTCTGCAAGCAATTAAATTCTTTAGGAAAACCATATGCTCTTGTCTTCTAAAAAAATTCAGATCAATAGTCTTAGAAATGCTGATACACTTATTGACCAGCTATTGTCTCCTGTTGTTTGTTTACCAAAATATTTTTTAACCAATCGCTCAATATCATCTTGAAATTTTCCAGCCCCCTTAGCGGTAGTAGTTATTTCTTCAATTTCCTTAACAATTTTCTCAATCTTTCCATCTGATTTTAGTTGCATAATTACCGTTAACAGATCGTGTCTGCCCGATGCCTGTGAAAGAATATATTGTAGGAGGGACGGAAATTGAAAATTTTCTGAGATGCCTATTTTAGTGTTGCGAAAGTTCAAGGCATCAATTTCATGAGCTATTTTCTTATCAATTAACCTCAATGTTTCTGCGAAAGAATTATCAATTGTTAAATCACCAAGCATTTTTTCATCAGACCGTTCTGGACATACCAACAGATCAGATTCAAAATACCGTGAGGTGAACAAATAGTTGTGAATACCCTTATTCTCATATGCCGAAGGACCATTCCAATTAATGGTTAATTCATCCAGTTCTATGCCTTTAATGAATGCGCTCGCGTTCTTGTCAAACCATTCAAAGCGCTTCCAATCTTTTTCAAAACCGTTCATGATGAAGTGTGAATCTTTGTAAAGAAGGAGAGCGTTAATGAAATTTGATAAGCCTCCGAGATTGTTGATTATGGAATCATTGCTTTTTTGACTGATATCATTGGAGTCGTCTAACAACAAACCCGCATGTTCAAGAGACCAATTGTCAATAATGCATTTTTTTGGGGTACCCATTTTTGATCCAATTTCTTTGATTTCAAGATAAAGATTAAACGACTTACTTTTTGCATAAATCTTCTTGGACCTGTCATTGGGTGCGAAGCAATCATTTCTGATACTCAATTTTAGTAATGCGCCACACAAATTCGCGCGCGGGTGTTTTTACCACCACCTCATCGCCTGGTTCTTTATTCAGCAACGCCTGCGCCATGGGTGAGTCCATCGAGATGTAATCTTTCGCGCCAATCAGTTCTTCGCTGCCCACAATGCGAAACCGGTTCTTCATGAGTTTACCGAGTGATCGGGATTCAATTTCTACCCAAGCCCCAAACATCACCTTGCCCTCCTGAAAGGGTGAGTAGTGCACCACTTTCAGGTTGTCGATGCATTTGCGCAAATACAAAATACGTCTGTCAATTTCGCGCAGGCGTTTTTTGTTGTAGTGGTAATCTGCGTTTTCGGAACGGTCGCCCAGGCTGGCCGCCCACGAAACTTTTTGGGTGGTGTCGGGTCGTTCTACCCGCCACAGATGGTCCAACTCTGCTTTTAATTTTTCCAGGCCTTCAGGCGTAATGAGCATGGTTTTCATGGTGGTTGATCGTGCCGGGTTTTGGCTTTTGGCTGCAAGAGAAGGTAAATCGGGAGATAATGCAACCTTCAACCACCCCCGGCCCATCCTACATGAGCGTGCAAACAACAACCACCCCTGGCCCCTCCTTGCCAAGGAGGGGAGTTTTGTCCCGAACCTCTTCCTTTTCAGGAGGGTGTTATTGAGTGCCGAATGTAGTAACGTGTTAATTCAAACCACCCCCGGCCCCTCCTTAAACAAGGAGGGGAGTTTTGAAACCACCCTTGGCCTCATCCTTAGCAGGAAGGGAGTTTGCCTCAGAAATCTACGCGTAGAAAAATATTTGGGGTAATCGCCAGCCCGGTGAGTTGAACATCGCGTGGCGTATTGTTTTCCAACACGTAATACGCGTTCAGTATATTTTTACGGTTAAGAATATTCCAGCACGAAAGGCCTACCTGCGCTTTTACCTGTGCGCGTGTGTAACAATACCAACGCAGCGAAGCATCTACACGAAAATAATCCGGCAGCCGCTCGCCATTAGGTTGGGCGTACTGCAACACCCCACCCACCACCTCGCTACCCGCCACCAGCGAAGTAGTTGGCCGGCCTGTGTACCAGTTGGCCCCAGCACCAACCTCAACCGTTGAAAACCGGTAGTTCATACCCGCACTCACCACATGGCGAATGTCGGTGTTGTTTGGAAAATCAGGCGGGATAAAAGATGCAAAGTCGTACACATTTTGTGAGAGGGAGTACCGTGCCCATTGTGTCATGCGTGCCTGTTGGTGGTTGATCAGTACATCAACGCCTGTAACGGTGTACCGACCTTGCGTGCGCACAAACTCAAATTGATTTTGAAAACCCTGGCTGGACGACAAAATACCTTTAACCTGTTTTGCATAGGCTTCGGCCTGCACAAACCAGGTGGCACGCTTCCACGAAACTCCAGCCGAAAGCTGGCGGCTTTGCATCACAGGAACATCCGCGCCATTGCTCATCACCCACCGGCTTTTTTCAACACCCAAGAAATCGCGTTGCGCATCCACCACCTGCATGCTGGTTTGTGATTTCAGCTCGCCCATTACCTCGGCTGTCAGGTGCTTGCCGATGGTTTGTGTAAACACCACGCGAGGTTCCACCCTTAGCTGTTTTACTTTTGTATAGTAGTTGCCACGCAAACCCACGCGCAGGTTGGTGCGTGCATCAAACCACGAAAAATTTCCTTCTGCAAAAGCGGCATGCGTGCGCATCACTTCTTTGATCTTCCGCTCAAAAGCGGGGTTGTCAACCGCATCGGCATTGGTAATACCGGTTTCAAAAAACTGATAACCCGTTTGCACATACGCCTGAGGTGTAAGTTCAACCAGGGCGTGCACTTTCGCACCGGTTTCCAATACGGTATTCTGCTGGGTTAAGCGTTGGGCTTCAGCAACATTCTGATTCACGGCATCCAACGTATACCGCGAATAATACCCTTCCGCTGTTGTTTTTACCCGGGTGCTCCACAATCGGTTGTACGTAAATCCTCCACCCAAACTTTGCTGCATCAGGCTGCTTTCTTTGGCAACCGGTGTTCCGCTTCGCTCACCGGTTTCCGCATAGGTTAATTCATTGGCGATGTTGAACACGGAGGCGCGGAATTTATCGCGCGGGGTGATATCATATAAAACTTTGGCGCTTACATCATAAAAGCCAAAGTCTTCATCCTGGGTGAGGTTTCCCGTAAGGTCTGAATCAGAAAAAGCACGATTGAAATATTTTTGATACGTGGGCATACGCCACGCACCCGGTAACCCATACCGGCCCGATACCTGCATCGACACGTTGGAAGCGAGTGGCACGTGCACAAACCCATCGGCATACAACATGTTTAGCCCCATACTGCCGGAAGGATTTTCGGCCACGGCATTTTCGGTGGCCATGGCAATGGTACCTGAAACCCCATCGCCATAATAGGCACCCGTGCCATTACGAATCAGGTCTACCCGTTTGGTAAGCGGTGGATTTAAGCCCGAAATCAATCCAAAGAAATGCCCGGTTTGGTAGAACTTGATGCCATCGAGTAAAAACAAATTCTGGTCGTTGGTTCCTCCACGAATGTTCAGCTCCGCAGCCGACTCCAATATGCTGTTTACACCTGGCACATACTGCAAAGCCTGCAGCGCATCGGGTTGAGGTAACCCCGGCAAAATTCCCAATGCCTGTTGTTGCAAGGTTATGGTGCCATCCGATTTGCGTTCCATGCCGGTAGTAATTACATCGGATACCGTTACTTCCTCCAACAGCACACGGGCTACGGGTAATACAATAGCTTTACATTCACCGGCTGTTACTGTTGTCTGCACCGGCTCAAAGCCTAATGAAACAATGGTTACGGTAGCTGAAGGTTGATTGCTGAGTTCAAAATAACCTTCCGCATTGCTGTACGCATAAACGCTACCGGCCTGAATGGTTGCACCTGCCACGGGCTCACCGGTTTCAGCCGAGCGAAGATACCCACACAGTTGGTTCGGGGGTTGTGCATCCGGTTGTACAATGGCAATGTATCGCTGGTTGATTACCTCAAACGTCAAACCGGTTTCGGTTTGCAGGTGGCGCAGGCACGCTTCCAGACTTGCATCGCGTGGGGGCGGCTGAACTTTTTGGTTCATACCTGATGTAGTGTGTGCATAGGTAAAGGCTACCGAAAATTTTTTTTCCAGCGAAAGCAAGATCGCAGGTAAGGATTGTAGTTCACGCGGTTGTGCGCGGCCGGGTGTGATATAAACCACCAACAGCAGGGCAATACACAATACCGGGCTACGGTTCATTCGCAAACAGGTGAATTTCCTTGTCGTGTACACGGTACGACAAGTTGAGCGGAATGGCAATGGTTTGCAAGGCGGTGGTCAGGTCACCATGCGGAAATTTTCCGGTGAAGTATTGAAGCGTATCCACCTGCGTTACCTGTACCGTCACACCATACTGCCTTTCCAATTCACGCAATACCTCCATTACCGGAACCTGCTGAAACGAACTTTCCCGATCTAGCCAGGCCGGTTTTGTTTCTGTTTTGAAAACATCGTGTGTAACGGTGTTTTGCGCCTCTCGGTAAAAACCTTGCGGGGTTAGTTGAATGGGTTCACCTTTGCCTCTTACTTCAACCTTGCCTTCGTAGCACATCACATCATAAAAACCCGGTCGGTCTTTTACAGAAAAGCGCGTTCCTAAAACAGTCACTTGTCCGTGTGCCGTGATCACGCTAAACGATTTTCCTTTTTCTACATCAAAGTACGCTTCACCTTCCAATTCAATTTTTCGTTCTTGTTCCCATGCCTCTTCTGTATAGGAAAGGGATGAGGCGGCATTCAGCGTTACGGTTGAATTATCCGGAAGGGTAATCACCCGTGTTTCTCCAGCTTGTGTAGCCACAAAAGTTTGTGAGTTCACATCCGGTTTTCTCATGAAATAAAAAATGACAGCACCAATCACAAGAACAGCAGCTACGCGATAAACCATGCGCCAATCCACAAACCGAACCTGCGCTTTGCGGGAAGTCCGGCTTTTGATTTTCGCATATGTGGCCTGACTATCGAACGCGGGAGGCTGAAATTTTTTCAGCGCTTGGTCCATACGTGCAAGCGACTGATACGTATCTGTTTTCATAAACTGATCACGCTCATCATCTGTTAAGCTGTTGGCCAGCCATTTTTCGATATAGTCCTGATTGTTCATGAAACCCTTATCTGTGTATTAAACCGTTGACCGACAAAAACTCCTACCCATCTACTAAAATTTTCCTAACTTTTTCTGAAGGCTTTCAACAGCCTTATAAATTCGTTTCTCAACTGCTTTCTGTGATATGCCCAGCCGTTCGGCAATCTCGCGATGCTTCAATCCCTCCACCCTATTCATCATAAAAGCCACACGCTGTTCTTCCGTTAAGTCTTCCAGTGCACCTTTCAACCGCTCCAAATATTCGGTCTCTTCCAGAATATACTGGGGTGAAACAGAAGGGGGCGCTTCTGTATAATCCTTTTGATAGTTCAACACCGTTTTTTTTCGGGCTAAATCATTGAGCATTTGGTTATTAGCTACCGTGAACAAAAACGATTTTGCCTTCTCGGGGCTTACTTTCTTGCAATTATCCCACAGGCGGGCAAAGGCTTCCTGCATCAAATCCTCCGGGTTGTTTTCAGCCCCGTATTTATAGTAGAGGAAATTATAAAGATCGCGCGAATACCGCTCAAAAATGCTTCGGAATACGGGTTCATCGCACACATGTTGATTATCACTCATACTGAATAGCAGCCCTTTAACCTGCCCTGTCAAGTCTCTAAACACGTAAAAGGGCGCGATGGCAGCAAGCCGATATCAAATATTTAAATTTTTTCTGTGTCGGGGTAGGACTTTTATCAGGATGCCTGTTCTATTGGTGATGATACGCTACACCACGGAATATGTCGCTAAACTAATACAGGCACGCGGGCTACTGCTTTCGCTGTTACTTGTCGTTTTTGGCGGATGCCAGGAAGAAGAAAGCATCATTAAGTTGCCACCACCTGATTCCGCCATTACCGCAGCTTCGCCAGTAACCCAATTGCTGCTGGAGGTAGCTCGCCTGGATGGATCATCTGATAATGTGTTGGATGGTTCCAGTTGCCTCACGGTGGTGCTTCCGGTTACCGTTATTGTTGATGAAACAACAATCGTGGTGAACACACCTGCTGATTTTGAGTTGGTGGAGGAGGCCTTGGATGATGACGATGACGGAGAGGTGGACTTCGTATTTCCCATTGAAGTGAAGCTGCCAGACCACACACAAGTAGTAGTTTCAAACTTAAGTCAATTGGAAAACCTGATTGACGACTGTGAAGATGAAGACGATTTCGAGTGCATCGATGTTGTTTATCCCGTCACCGTCCGTGTGTACGATATAAACAACCAGGTTTCAAATGTACTCACCATTACCAGTGATGAAGCGCTGTATCAGTTTATACAGCAATTGGAGGGGAGTACCTACATCAGTATTCAGTTTCCGTTAACCTTGGTTACCAGCGAAAATCCCACACTGGTTGTAAACACCTATGAAGAACTTGCCAATGCCATTCTTGCTTCAGACGATGACTGCGATGATGATGATGGCGTTGACCTTGAATTCATTCAAACCTTGCTTTCCGGAGGCTGGGTAATTGATTCTTTTATAGATGAAGGAAACGATCAAACCGGTGATTGGGAAAACTATGTTTTGGAATTCAATGCGGATGGTACGCTTACAGCTTTCGATGGGAACACGCAGGTAACAGGCACCTGGCAAACTGAAACCGATGATGGCGAATTGGAACTGACCCTTCAACTAAATGTAGGTAATCCATTTGATGATATTAACGAAGACTGGACCGTACTGAACTATTCCTCCTCATTGATTGAGCTTGAAGATGTTGATGACGATGAGCCAGAAGAACTGAAGACACTTACTTTAAAAAAGATTTAACTCTAAACTTGATGATTATGAAAATGAGAATGTTTGTGATTGTATGGTTGGCTGTTGTGATGATGTGGAGTTGCTCAAGCGATGATCCTGCGCAACAAGGTGTAGCATTTAAAATGAAAGCGGCAACAACCACTTCGTCAATTAATCCGGGTGGCCGTGAAATGAGTTCACCGTACACGTTTCAGGAAGCGCTGGTCGGAATACGGGAAGTAGAATTTGAAAGCGATGATGATTTTGGCGATGACGATGATTTTGAAATTGAATTTGAAGGCCGGTATGTAGTTGATCTGATCACGGGGGTAAGCACTCCTGAATTCGGCATCAGCAACATAGATCCGGGATTGTACAACGAAGTAGAGATTGAATTAGGGGCGTTTTTGGAAGGAGGAAACTCATTGTTTATTCAGTTCACATATCAACCTGACGGTGGCGATCCGGTACAGGTAGAGTTTTCAACGAAACAGCTTCTGGAAATTGAAGTTGAATATGAAGATGGTTTTACCATGTTACCCGATGCCTTAAGTAATGTGCTGGTGTTGCTTAACCTGGACAAACTACTTGCATCGGTTGATTTAAGTAATGCCAATGTGGATGAGGATGGTGTAATCCGCATCAATGAAACCTCAAACACCAACATTGCTCAGGTAATCAAATCAAATTTTGATGATGCGTGTGATGCCGGATACGATGACGATGATGACGATGAATTCGATGACGATGATGATGATGATGACAACGGGTAATTAGAAAGATCGTACGAAAGTCGATATGGGAAAGTCCACCTTATTTGAAGTAGGGTGGACTTTTTGTTGCAATTACCTACCACCCCCTACCCCTCCTTAAACCAGGAGGGGAGTTTTAGGTGTTACCCCTTGCGCACGTATATACTCTTGAGCGCCATGGCGCCAAAGCCATCTACCTTGCAATCGATGTTGTGGTCGCCATCGGTAAGCTTGATGTTCTTCACTTTGGTGCCAGCCTTGATGGCTTTGGATGCACCTTTTACCGGCAAGTCTTTAATCAGGATTACGGTATCGCCATCCTGTAACACATTTCCGTTGGCATCTTTCACAACCAGGGAATCAGTCACTTCAGTGGTTGCTGAATCCCCGCTGACTTCCTCCGGGTTCCATTCGTGCCCACACTCCGGGCACATCATGGAAGTGCCAGTAGGATAACCGTATAACGAACTACATTTCGGACATTTGGTAGAATCAGGCATATAGTTTTTGGTACTTATTAATTTACATTATCCAACCACCCCCAACCCCTCCTTAAAAAGGAGGGGAGTTTGACCACCCCCCGCCCCTCCTTGCAGGAGGGGAGTTACTAACTTCGCACCGCCTCCATCTTTTTAATCACCCTTCGGGCCTGGCGGATGGATTCTTTTCTGCGGCTGTCGTGTATGCTGGCGTTGAGCTCGTAGCCAGCCAGCAACACAATGGTGATGAGTTGTATCCAGATCATCAACGCAATGAGCACACCAATCGATCCGTAAACTTTATTGTATGTGCCAAAGTGCGTGATGTAATACGAAAACCCGTATGAAACTGCCAAAATTAAAAATGTTGCCACCGTTGAACCGATGGAGAAAAACCGCCAGTTGTAATGAATGGCCGGGCCGAAGTAGTACATACTGGCAATCACCAGAAAGAACACAATGAAAATCACAATGAAGCGCAACGCGAACAGCAGGTACACCGTGGCGCCATCCAGGTTAATGCCTGGCAACTCATTCAAGTTGGTGGTAATGTAATTCAACACCAACTGCCCGATGATGAGCAACGCAATGGCTACCAACAAGGCTACAGCCAGGTTAACGGTTAACGCGGTAGCAATAAAACGCGTCTTCAGTGCTCCGCGGTTTTCAATGGTTTTGTAACACGCATTGAACGCGCGCATCAGCGCCATCATCCCATTGGTCGACAAATAAAACGATAACAAAAAACCAAACGACAACAGTCCGCCCCGTTGATTGCTCACAATATCCAACACAGTGGATGAAATCACCTCAAACATGCTTGGCGGCAACTGCTCACCTAAAAACAGCATGATGGCATCGGTGTTCAGGCTGGGAAAATAAGCCGACACGTATGGAATCAACGTGAACAAAAAGATGATGGCTGGAAAAATGGCGATGATGAAGTTGAACGCCACACCGTTGGCGCGATCGAGTATTTCGTCTTTCTGCAAATTGGCCAGCAGCGTTTTTACAATGAGGTACAGTGAAACGTTGTCGTACTTTTTAAACCGCACCCGCTTCATCCACGACAACAGCAGTTGCGCTTGTGTGAGCTGAAGGAAATACCGTTTGTACTTGTACTTCATGTAAAGAATGGGGCCAGTACATCCATCATGGCTTGTGGCGGGCGGCACGGCCTCCCCGACTTCTGGTCCACAAATGCCAGCATGGTTTGTCCCTGGTGTATCAGTTTGTTTTCTTCGTTATAAATATCGTAATGAAAGGAAATGCGCACCGAAGGTTTTTCTTTAATGGTGGTAACAATGCGCAGTTGCTCATCATACTTGCCCGCGGTTAAAAACTTCGAATGATTTTCCAGCACGGGCATGATGATGCCCATCGCTTCAATTTCCCGATAGGTTAAACCCAGTTTGCGCAACGCCTCCACACGCGCCACTTCATAGTACATGGCGTAGTAGCCGTAATACACGTAACCCATCTGATCAGTTTCACCATAACGAACCCGTACCGTAGTTTCCGACTGATACATTATTTGTTGTTTTGTTTGGCGCGTGCAATGCGCTGTTCGCGGGTAAGGGCTTGCTGGTAACGTTGCGCATTTCGCAAATGCTCGTTGTAGTTGGCGGTAAAATTATGGTAGCCCGAAAAATCTTCCTTGGCGCACATGTACAAAAAATTGCTGGGCTTGTAGTTGAGCACCGCATCAATGGAGGCAATCTCCGGCATGTTGATGGGGCCGGGCGGCAGGCCTCTGTATTTATAGGTGTTGTAAGGCGATTCTACTTCCTTGTGTTTATCGAGTACACGCTTTAACGTAAAATCCCCCACAGCAAACACTAACGTAGGATCTGCTTGTAAGGCAATGCCTTGTTTTAATCGATTCAAATAAAGACCAGCAATTACAGGTGCTTCATCGCGCTTCACCGATTCGGCTTGTACGATGGAAGCTAAAATCGAAACCTGAATAGGGGTAAGCCCAATGGCTTCGGCTTTTTGTTTGCGCTCATCATTCCAGAAATTCTCATATTCATCGTGCATGCGTTCCACCAGTTGCTTCGCTGAAATGGTGTAGTACACTTCGTATGTATTCGGAATAAACATGCAGGTAATGTTGTCTGACGTAAACCCGTGCGAGCCGTTGGCGAGGAAACCAGCCAGTGCTGCGTCAAACTCTTCGGGTGTGGTCATAATGTTTTGTGTGATCTTCGGCCCGAGGTCGCTGATCAGGCGCACATTATTAAAGGTGATGCGTACCGGCTCTTGCTCACCGGAACGTAAAAAGCGTATTACCTGCAGGTTGTTCATGTTGGCGCGCAACAAAAACCTTCCGGGCTTTACCAGCTTATCGTAATCCATTAACCTGGATAAAAAACTAAACGACATCAGGTCTTGCACATAGCCGCCTTCGTGCAGGGTTTTCTGCACTGTTTCAAAGGTGGCCTCCTGCGGAATGTATAGGTACCGATCTTCCTTGCCTACCAAAATGTTGGGTGTGTAGCAAATCTGGTATGCATAAAACGAAAACGTGATCAGCAATACCGACACCAGGATAAAGGCAAAAAGCTTAATGGGACTTCCGTTGCGTTTCATAGGATCGACAAAGATACAAAATGAATTTTTCCCTGCGCACGCCCCCTGGCCCCTGCCCGTCCGGTCAGGCAGGCCCAAAGGGGGAACTGCCTTCGCTCACTTTTTACATTGCCTGTTTGAGAAGTTGTACCTTTGTCGCGCCATGGCAGCCGAGTTGTTGAACATCCATCCGCAAAATCCTGAACCGCGAAAGATCAATCGTGTGGTAGAGGTATTGCGCAAGGGCGGCATCATCATCTACCCCACCGATACCATTTACGGTATCGGTTGCGATTTGATGAACAAAAAAGCTGTAGAACGGCTCTGTCGCATTTTGGACATCAAGCCACAAAAACTCGACTTGTCTTTTATCTGCAACGACCTCAGTCATATTTCGGAATATGTGAAACGCATCGACACGCCCGTATTTAAAGTGTTGAAGAAAACGTTGCCCGGTCCGTACACCTTTATATTTGAGTCGAGCAGCCGTGTGCCTAAAATTCTGGACGTCAACAAAAAAACAGTGGGCATTCGTATTCCCAATCACAACATACCGCGCAACATTGTAGCGGAGTTGGGTAATCCGTTAATCACCTCATCCATCAAAGATGATGATCACATAAAGGAATACACCACCGATCCGGAAGAAATCTATGAAGACTTTAAACACCAGGTTGATTTGGTGATTGATGGTGGAGCAGGTGGAAACGTGCCATCTACGGTAGTGGATTGTACACAAGATGAACCTGAATTGATTCGACAAGGGTTGGGAGAAATTGTTTGGTGATCTGAAATCATAAACGTGCGTTGCCTCATTGAACTTCATTACCTCCCTTCCATTGCTTACTTCAGCGTGTTGCTCAAGCACGATGCCGTTGTGTTGGAAGCACACGAACATTTTGTGAAGCAATCGTTTAGAAACCGCTGCACCATACTCACCGCCAACGGAATGCAAAACCTGGTGGTTCCGCTCACCGAAAAACACGGTAAGGTTACCATGAAGGGTATCCGCATCGATTACAGTCAGAAGTGGTTAAACAACCACTGGCGCGCCATCACCTCGGCCTACCGTAATGCACCTTTCTTTGAACATTATGCCGATGACCTGCATGACATCCTTTTCCGGCAGCCGCCATTTTTGTACGACCTCAACCGCGAACTGCTGACAATCTGTCTTAGGTGGTTGAGAAGCGAAATTCCCGTTCTGGAAACTTCCCATTACCAAAAAACTGTTGAACAAGGTGTTATGGATTTTCGAAACACCCTGATTGCCAAAAAACCGGAAACACTCGATAAATATTACACACCTGTTCCCTATACACAGGTGTTTGGCAAAGCATTTGTGAAACACTTTAGCTTTGTCGACCTGATCTTTTGCCTGGGCCCTGAAGCCCGGAAGGTTGTTGAGGCAGGAGCCGCGGGGAAATGAACAAATTAAAAAGGCAAGGTGTTTTTTAGGCATGCATATCAGAAAGCCCCAAAATGCTTCCTGAACTGCTTAAAATCCCGTTGAAAAGTTTACATTTACATGACTAATATTCCAGAAACTGCATGGAAGCCAAATTCTCTAACCGCGTAAAAGAAGTGATATCGCTGAGCCGTGAAGAAGCTTTACGTCTTGGTCATGATTATATCGGTACCGAGCATCTGCTTCTCGGCCTCATTCGTGAGGGCGAAGGCGTTGCTGTGGGGGTGTTGAAAAAATTGGGTGTACCACTCGATGCGCTGCGTGGAGAGATTGAAAAAATTTCGAAAGGCACAGCCACACATGAAATAAAAAACCTGGCCAACATACCGTTGACCAAAGCTTCAGAGAAAGTGTTGAAGATCACCTACCTCGAAGCAAAAATTTTTAAGGCGCAGTTAATCGGCACAGAACATTTGCTGCTCTCCATCCTGCGTGATGCCGACAACCTGGCCACACAAATCTTAAGCAAGTTCGATGTGAACTACGAAACCGTAAAAGAAATGCTCGAATACCAACACGAAGGTCCGCAAGCCGCGTCTGATACTGACGATCCGGATGATGATTCATCACGCATCTTTGGTGGTGGTGCCGGAACCGGAAAAGAAAAGAAGGGAACCGAAAAATCGCGCACACCGGTGCTGGATAATTTCGGTCGCGATTTAACACGTTTAGCCGAAGACGGTAAACTCGACCCGATTGTGGGGCGTGAAAAAGAGATTGAACGCGTGGCGCAGATTCTGAGCCGCAGAAAGAAAAACAACCCGATATTAATTGGTGAACCCGGTGTGGGTAAAACCGCCATCGCAGAAGGGTTGGCGTTGCGCATCATCCAGAAAAAAGTTTCGCGCGTGTTGTTTGGCAAGCGCGTAGTTACGCTTGACCTCGCTTCGCTGGTTGCCGGTACCAAATACCGCGGTCAGTTTGAAGAGCGCATGAAGGCCGTGATGAATGAACTGGAAAAATCTCCGGATGTGATTTTGTTCATCGATGAACTCCACACCATTGTAGGTGCGGGTGGCGCTTCCGGTTCGCTGGATGCTTCCAACATGTTTAAGCCTGCATTGGCACGCGGAGAGATCCAATGCATTGGCGCAACTACACTGGATGAGTATCGTCAGTACATCGAAAAAGACGGTGCGCTGGCGCGCAGGTTCCAAATGGTAATGGTGGATTCCACTACACCGGAAGAAACCATCCAGATCTTAGAGAACATCAAGGAAAAATACGAAGATCACCACCACGTACTGTATACCAAAGAAGCCATTGAATCGTGCGTGAAGTTATCCGATCGCTACATCAGCGACCGCTTTTTACCAGATAAAGCTATTGATGTAATGGATGAAGCTGGTGCACGCGTACACATTAACAACATTCACGTGCCGGAAGAAATTGTGAAGCTGGAAGAGGCGATTGAAGATGTGAAGAAAGAAAAGAACCGCGTAGTGAAAAGCCAGAAGTACGAAGAGGCGGCACAACTGCGCGATAAGGAGAAAAAACTGCTGGAGCAATTAGACATTGCCAAAACCAAGTGGGAAGAAAAAACCCGTACAGAAAAATATACCGTTAACGAAGACAACGTGGCTGATGTAATCGCCATGATGACGGGTATTCCTACCAAGCGCATCGCCCAGAAAGAAAGCAACAAGTTGTTGGGCATGGGTGAAGAACTGAGCGGCAAGGTAATTGGCCAGGAAGAAGCCATTAAGAAATTAACCAAAGCCATTCAACGCACACGTGTGGGGTTGAAAGATCCGAAGAAACCGATTGGTTCGTTCATCTTCCTCGGCCCTACCGGTGTGGGTAAAACGGAATTGGCTAAAGTACTCGCTACCTATTTGTTCGATAAGGATGATTCATTGATCCGCATCGACATGAGTGAATACATGGAGAAATTCTCCGTATCGCGATTGGTGGGTGCGCCTCCGGGCTATGTAGGCTATGAAGAAGGCGGACAGCTTACTGAGAAAGTGAGACGCAAGCCTTATTCGGTTGTACTGCTTGATGAAATTGAAAAAGCACACCCAGATGTGTTCAACATTCTGTTACAGGTGCTTGACGATGGTATTCTTACCGATGGGTTAGGCAGACGCGTAGACTTCCGCAACACCATCATCATCATGACATCCAACATTGGTGTTCGCGATTTGAAAGATTTCGGGTCGGGCATTGGTTTCTCAACAGCCGCCAAGCGCGAGAACGAAGAGGAAGCGATGAAGTCGACCATACAGAATGCGTTGAAGCGTGTGTTCAGTCCGGAATTTTTGAATCGTTTGGATGATGTGATTGTGTTCAACTCGTTGCAACGCGAACACATCCACAAGATCATCGACATCACGTTGAAGAAAGTATTTGATCGCATCACTGCGTTAGGTTATTTGGTTGAGCTTACCGACAAGGCCAAAGATTTCCTATCAGAAAAAGGGTACGACCAACAATTTGGTGCACGTCCGTTGAACCGGGCCATCACCAAATACCTGGAAGATCCGGTGGCAGAAGAAATTCTGAAAGGCGAAGTGGAGGAAGGCGGTACCATCATTGCCGACTACGATGGCAAAGGCGACCAGCTCACGCTGAAGGTGAAAAAGCCGAAGGCGGCATCGAAGAAAGATTAAGTTTAAAAGCGGGGCAACCCGCTTTTTTTGTGACCGATCACCTACACTCATTGTTGAACCAAAGTGATGGAAAAATTGTAACTTTAAATTATGAATTGGCAAGACCATATTATTTCCGATAAAGATGTGTTGTTAGGAAAGCCCACCATAAAAGGTACGCGAATTTCTGTTGAACACATCGTAGGTCTTCTCGCACAAGGTTGGTCTGAAGAGGATATTCTGGAAAATTTTCCCCGATTGACAAAGGAGTCACTTCAAGCGGTTTTTGCATACATTCACGAATGCATGCATGATGGACTGCTGTTTACGCCCACCAGAAAGACAGCCTGATAAATCATGAAATTTTTAGCCAACGAAAATTTCCCATTAAAAAGCGTTCTATACTTACAAAATAAAGGTTTCGATATTCAGGCAATTGGTGTCGACAATCCAAGTATTGAGGATAATGTGGTTATGGAAATTGCCATACGGGAAAAGCGGACTATTCTGACGTTTGACCGAGATTATGGGGAATTAATTTTTAAGCATAATTACCAGCCACAAAAAGGTGTAATCTATTTACGGCTCGATCAATACGATGCTGATGAGCCCGGTAGACTTATCGAAGAACTGATCCTCAAAAATGAATTTGACTTTGATAATGCATTAACAGTTTTGGACAGGTCTGGTATCAGGCAGAGGAAATATTGATATCATTAAACACGCGGGCATTAGAGATAATTGTAATTACAGCATTTGCAACCTTTTTCTCACTTGAGTGGTATACTGCAATGCACCATGAAACTCCGGAAGTTCGCCATACTCCTCATCACGTTGCTTTCCTTACCGGAAGGATTTCAGACGAATGCCCAGGCACACCAAAAAATTGATAGCCTTGCCCTATTGCTCAACAAGCACCCACAGGAAGATACCGCTCGGGTTCGGCTACTCAACCAGCTTGGCTTTGAATACTGGACGATCAATCCGCAACAATCGGAACGCTATGGACGAGAAGCGCACCGGTTGGCCACCCAACTCAACGATGAAACCGGGTTGGCGATGGCCTATCGCGTAGTGGGGGTTTCATATTGGTCACGAGGCGAATTTTATCATGCCTTGGTGCACTTGTTCAAAAGTCAGGAGTTGTATAAGAAACTGGGCGACCACCTGGGTGAAGGAAACGCCACGATGAACATTGGGTTGGTGTATGCCGATCAAAAGGATTACGGCCGTGCATTGGAACATTTTCTTCGTGCCAATCAACTGTTTGAAAAACTGGGGCGAGATGATCGTATCGGCATTACCTACAATAAAATCGGTTCCGTGTATCTTGAAAAAGGCGAACTCGACAAGGCCGGTAAATATTTATTTGATGGCCTCCACATCCACACGCGAAATAATTTTGCATTCGGCATTTTGGAAGCCTGCAACCGCATTGGGCTGTACTACCGCGATAAAGGTGAACTGAAGGAAGCTGAGGATTACCTGATGCGTTCATTGGCTATTGCCGAGCAGAACAAAGACCTGGAACACCTGGTCAAAAATCTTGAAAACCTGGCCAGCGTGTACATCCGGCAAGGAAACCTGGGTAAAGCAAAATCATTTCTGGGTCGTGCCTTACCGCTGGCGCAGGAACATCAGTACAAAAAATGGCTGCGCGACATCTACAAAGATTACAAAGACTTATATGCCCTTCGCAACGATTACACGCGAGCGTTTACTTACGCTGAAAAATTTGAAGCCATAAAAGACAGCATCTTCAGCGAAGAGAAAGCTGCGCAGTTGGCAAACCTGGAATTGGAACACCAAATGGCCGAACAACAACAGGCCATTAAACTGAAAGAAAAAGAAATTCAGTTGCTGCAACAACAAACCCGTTTTGACAAACTGATCAGAGTTTCCCTGATCTTAGGTACGATACTCGTGCTTATCCTGGTTTATATCGTGCTGCGCAATCAGCGGTATCGGTATAAAAAGAATCAGGAGTTGCTGGAACAAAACCACGCACTGGCCGAGAAGGAACTGGAAAATGCGCGCCTGAAAGAAATTGAGCTGCAACAGGCGCTGGAGTTTAAAAACAAGGAGCTTACTTCATATACGGTAAACTTCATCCGTAAGAATGAGCTCATCGAGGAACTGAAGGAAAAAATCATTTCCCTGAAAAATACCTCACAACAACCCCAAACCGAGTTGAACTCCTTGCTCAACCTGGTGCAGCAAAACACCAGCATCGACCGCGATTGGGATGATTTTAAGCGCACCTTTGAAAATGTTCACCACAATTTTTTTGGCAACCTGCTAAACCGCTACCCTGACCTCACCCCGGCTGAGTTACGGTTGTGCGCCCTTATCTGCCTCAACCTGTCGGCCAAGGAAATGGCATCCCTCATGGGCATCTCACCCGACAGTGTGAAGACCGCCCGCTACCGCCTCCGCAAAAAGTTTGGGCTGGAGCAGGAACAAGGCCTGGATGAATTTGTGCTCCGGTTCACCCAATTGCAGTAAAAACACGGTTGTCTACTATTTGTCTACCGCCCGGTTACGTTTTGTTAACGTCTTTCGTCAACCCGCTGCCCGATCATGCGTAACTTGGGTTGATCAAAGAATAAGAACAAATGAAAAAATCGACCAAAATTAATTTAGTGTTTGCGGGAGTGATGGTGGGGTTAGTGGCCTTTATGGTTACGATGAAATCGTGTACGCAACAAGCCATCCGCGAATCGTTTAAAGCTCCGTTGCTCAATAACATGGGAGAATATGATTTGAAGGTTACTACCAAATCGGAATATGCCGGACGTTTTGTTACACAAGGCATTATTATGGCTAATGCCTTCAATCACGGAGAAGCTGCGCGGTCGTTCCGCGAAGCCATTCGGCTTGACAGTACCTGTGCCATGGCTCACTGGGGCTTAGCCTACGTGTTGGGCCCGAATTACAACACCAGCAATCAGGGTGATACGCAAGAAATACAACGCGCAGTTGAAAAGGCACTTCACTACAGCAAAGAAGCCACTCCATGGGAGCGTGCCGTCATTGAGGCACTGGCTGTGAAATTTCCGTTAAACGGTGAAGCCAATGGAGAAGCCTATGAATCGGCCATGCGAAAAGTCTACCAACAACTGCCGGATAATGATTTTGTCGTAACCCTGTTTGCCGAATCGATTATGAATCTCCACGCCTGGGATTTGTATACGCGAAAGGGTGGACAACCCAAGCCGTGGACACCTGAGATTGTATCGTTGTTGGAACATGCGATGAAGTTGAATTCAAAAAATCCGTTGGCAAATCACTTGTATCTGCATGCCACTGAAGCAGCTCCCGATGTTGAAAAGGCGCTGGCTGCGGCCGAACGGTTGAAGACACTCGTACCCGGTGCCGGCCACCTGATTCACATGCCTTCGCACATTTACATCAACACCGGAGATTACTATGAAGGATCAATGGCGAACGAAGAAGCCGTTCGCGTTGACAGCGCTTACATTGCACAATGCCTGGTAGAGGGTGTTTATCCACAAATATATTATCCGCACAACTGGCATTTTCTTGCCGCTACCGCAGCGCTGGAAGGTCGCGGAGGCCGTGCACTGGAAGCCGCGTTCAAAACAGCCGACATCATTGATCGCAATTATTTACGACAGGAAGGATTTGAAACCACGCAACACTACATCACCATTCCGTACAATGTGCTGGTTAAGTTTTCGCAATGGGAAAAAATACTGGCTTTGCCACAACCCGATGAAGACCTGTACTATCCACGCGCCATCTGGCACTATGCCCGCGGAATGGCACTGGCCAACACGGCCAACCTCGACAAGGCACGTACCGAGTTGGATTCCCTGAAAAGTCTGGCCGAAACTGAGGCAGTGAAAACTATGATGATCTGGGAAGTCAACACCACAGCCGACATCGCCAACATTGCCATTCATGTACTCGAAGCCGAAATTCTTAAGCTCACCGGAAATTCTGAGAAGGCTATTGAATACTACAACCAAGCCATTGAACTTGAAGATCAGTTGAACTACAACGAACCACCCGATTGGTTTTTCTCCGTGCGTCATTTCCTGGGCGATCTGTACCTGAACATCAACAAACCCAAAGAAGCGGAGGCAGTCTTTCGTGAAGACTTATCGTACTGGGTGAGGAATGGTTTTGCCTTGAATGGCCTGTACCACAGTTTGCTGATGCAACAACGCACCGAGGAGGCCGAAACTGTAAAAAAGGAATTTGAAAAAGCATGGAAGCGCGCTGATTCAGCCTTAAAATATGCGCGAGTTGATGAAGCAAACCGCCCGAACCTGGTGATTCGCGTAGACGAAACCACACCTAACAACCTCGTTTACCTGGCTGGAATCCTATGCAAATAATTCCCATGAATGTTCGTAAAACATTAACCTATCGACAACTCAACACAGGAAATATCAAGGATGTATTTCCCCTGTTGTGTCCCGTACGCGAACTCGACTGGCTTGATGGTTGGCAATGCACACTTGTTCATTCAACCTCCGGGTTGATTGAGCAAGGTTGTGTATTTACCACACCTCACCACGGAAAGCAGGAAACAACCTGGTATGTTACCCAGCATGACCCGAAAAATTATTCTGTTGAATTTGTGCGGGTAACGCCCGGTGAATCAGTGGTGAAGATCAACATTGTTTTACAAGCGATCAGTCAGGATTCCACTGAAGCGGACATCACCTATGAATACACGAGCTTAAGTGAAGAACAAACCCAGTTTATTCAAACAGAACTGGAATCCGAGTTTAAAAAATCAATGATGTGGTGGGAGAAGGCAATCAATCAATATTTGAAAACGGGTGAGAAGCTTTTAAAAAGTAATTTGTAAAAGTATGTCTTTATTGCTGCCAATTTTATAAGTCGCAATAATACCTGCTGGACTCGTTAAATAACCAGCAACAGTTTCTTTTACCATTTTTCCCTCTATTTGATATTCAATTTCTAGCGCGCAATCACCTGGAATATTTATCCAAATGGTTTCCAATTTTCCAGCCTTAAGCGTCTCTATCTCCCTGTGGTCACATCCTGTAATTCTAATCGATGAAATATCCTGTCCGGTGCTATTCTCAAGTGTAATTCTTGCAGTATTCATTAGAATCATTACCAGATAGAAATAAATTAGGACTACCGGTATATTTAATATCATGATTCCAGCTGACTTTAAACCGACCATGAACTCCAGTCTATATCTGATCATTTTAATTACAACAGTTAAGAGATAGATTATTCCAATAAAAGTGGCTAAACCTACATAGATATAACCTAACAGCCCTATTGAAGTTGATAGTGTTATCGCGTAAAGCACAAAGATTAAAGTGCCGATAGAAAAAAGTCCGATACTAAGCCGCTTACTAAATCTTAATTCTTTCATTTCACAACACTATCAAATCTATTTAGTATCCTCCAAAATACTTTCTCAAAAACCACTCGGCACCAATCAGCAACAGCAGCACGAAGAAAATCCACTTCAGATTGATGAGCAAATCGTAACGCTCTTCACTGCGGATAACACTTCGTGCTTCTGCTTGCACAAGTTTCTGTTGCGCTTCATTCCATTGTGCCAAAGTATGAAAAATGCCTCCGCTTGATTGTGACAGCTTTCGCAATAAATCAAAATCAGCCGTGAGGTTTTGCAACTCAATCTGTTGCTCAAAAACCAAAAACTGTCCACGGATTTCTTCTTCTTTATTATCCAGTGTAGTGGAAGCACGATACCGGTACACCCCTTCGCGCAAGCCGTTAATGGCGTAGCGGCTGTTACCGGGACTTAAGATGTAACTGTATTGTGTGCGCTTACCTTGTTCGTTTGTTAATTCAATACGTACTGTATTTCCATAAACCGGTTCATAGATGTCGTTGTAGATCTGGCTTTCAAACACCACCGGTTCGGTATCAGCAAATTGTTGTTGCGTAGTGTAGCTTCTGAATTTACGTTTATCATCGGTGGTGCTTAAAAACTGTACAAGCTTTCCAATCAGTTCATCAAACGCTTCGGTTTTTTCCGTACGCGAAAATTCATGCAATCGCCAACGCCACATGCCTTCCCCCAACATAATGGCTGTTTTGCGATCTTCATTTAAAATATAGAGCAACGGTTTCTCCGTTGTCAGATTTCCAACCCGTTGAAAAAGCAAAGGAGTAATGGTGGGTGGCAATGCTAATTTTCCAAAATGTACCTGCACCGGAGGATAGCCGGCAAATGCTGTATTCGCATCTGCTGAAAACGTGAAGTTTGCAAAAGCTGGATTGACCGATGGTGTTACTTCATCAAATTGTCGGGGTGGCTGTTCAAACACTAATGGCAATTGCTGTTGCACCACCTGGTTAAGATCGGTTGTGGGGCCTACCACTAGAAACAACGAAGCGCGGCTTCGCGCAAAACGTTGAAACACATCACGCGTGCGACCACGCTGGTCCGGGGTTTGATGAAAAATGGCGAGGTCAATGTTTTCCGGTTGCAGATTAGTCGGGGTGGTTTCCTCTATTCCCGGTATGTGCAATAGAAATTCAAGGTTTGAATTTTGCTCGATCACCGAGCGTAAGGCTTTGATGTCGGGATGGGGTGCTGCTGCTACCAACAAAATTTTCTTTCTTCCCTCCACTACTTCAATAAAAACAGAGGCCCGGTTGTTTTTCACATTTCGTTCTTGAGGTTTGGTTTCAACCTGAACATCCCATCGTTGAATCCCTTGCTCCGATGCCTCGGGCTGAAAATCAAAAACCAATAACCCATCGCCTGTCAAGCGCTTGGTTTGCTTGTCGATTACAGCATTTTTATAACGGAGTGTTAGCAGCACCTCTTCAGAAGGAAAACCCTTTACCGCTACCTCCACCCGGAGGGGAAATTTATTTCCCTGATACGCCACCTTATTATAAATAAGATTCTTAATCATCAGGTCGGCACGCGGAGTAGTGTCACCTACGCCAACCGTGTGAACCGGAAAGCTGTAATTACCATACGCGGGTGACAACCCGGTATTGTAAATACCATCGGACACAAACAAAGCCCCGGCTACATTTCGGCCTTCATAGCGATTAGCAATAGTGCGCAAGGCATCGTGTACATTGGTTGAAGCTGCACTGAAGGATTGATCAAATCCTTCACCGGACAAATTCATGGTTACCACTTCGTAGCCATTGTCGGTCAGCGCGGATTGCAATTCAGTAACCTGCGTTTCCAATTGATTGCGAACAACTGAATCGGTTGACTCCTTTACAGACAATGAATTATCCTGCAACAAAACGAACACCGGTTTCTCGTACGTGTTTTGTGCATAGCGAACAATAGGGCCTAATAGAAAGAACGTAAGTAGAAAAACCACCAACGCACGAACTACGAACAACGCACGATTTAAGGTGATGCTCCAGGGATGTTTACTGGTATACAACAACCACGCATAGCCAACACCTGCTACAATGCACAGCAACACAAATCCCGGAGACGATTCAAAAATCAAGTGCTTCATTCGCTTCTGCTATTCAATACCCATACTTTTCCTTCCACAACGCGCGTAAATATTTTCTTAACTCCTCTTCGCGCGCATTGTTGCCCGGTTCATAAAATTTGGTGCCCTTTATTTTATCCGGTAAAAATTCCATGTTCACAAAATTACCTTCATAGCTATGGGCATACTGATATCCCTTTCCGTAGCCCAACTCCTTCATCAGTTTGGTCGGGGCATTTCTTACCACTAACGGCACCGGCAAATCTCCGGTTTCGCGCACCAACTGCAACGCTTCTTCTATGGCCATGTAACTGGCATTGCTTTTTGGCGAACTGGCCAGATAAACGGCACACTGTGCCAGGATAATCCGCGCTTCGGGATAACCGATCACGTTCACCGCCTGAAAGGTGTTGGTAGCCATCACCAGTGCAGTCGGGTTGGCATTACCAATATCTTCCGATGCCAGGATCACCATTCTGCGCGCAATAAACTTCACATCTTCTCCACCCTCCACCATACGGGCGAGGTAATAGATGGCTGCATTGGGGTCGCTACCACGGATCGATTTAATGAATGCAGAAATAATGTCGTAATGCTGTTCACCACTTTTATCATAGATGGCGATTTTTTGTTGCGCTACGTTGGTGACCAATGCATCCGTTATCACCACCTTTCCGGAAGGCTCCGAATCAACGACCAACTCCAGCAAGTTTAACACCTTACGGGCATCACCACCAGAGAGTTGAAAAAGAGCTGTGTGCTCTTTCACGAGAACATCGCGTTGCCTCAGTTGACTATCATGGGTTAAGGCATGCCTCACTAACCGAAGCAAATCCTTTTCATCCAATGCTTTGAGTGTATACACCTGGCAGCGCGAGAGCAAGGCAGAGTTTACTTCAAAGGAAGGATTTTCCGTGGTGGCGCCAATTAAGGTAATGGTTCCCTTTTCAACTGCCCCGAGTAAGGCATCTTGTTGAGATTTGTTAAACCGGTGAATTTCGTCAATGAACAAAATCGATTTACCCGAAAGTCTTGCCTTTTCAATCACTTCGCGTACATCTTTCACTCCGGCACTAACGGCACTCAACGTGTAAAAAGGTTTTTTCACTTCATGCGCGATGATGTTGGCGATGGTGGTTTTGCCTACACCGGGTGGGCCCCACAAAATCATGGAAGGGATGTTTCCCAATTGCACCGCTTTACGAATAATCCCTCCGGCACCAACCAGGTGTTCCTGCCCTACCAGGTCATCCAGCGTGGATGGACGCATGCGTTCCGCCAAAGGTTGGTTTGCCTGAAAAATCATTACAGCAATATTAACGTTACCAACGCATTAATCACGAATGCGAATGTTATACAGAAGAAAAATATCCAGACTACGGAAAAGAATTTCAGAATGGTTTTGAATCGGGATTGGCCATACACCCTGCGCATGGATTTATACAAATAAAAATTGACGTATAGGAAAATAAAAAAGTTGATCCACTCAAGCCAACTCACCAGAGAAAACAACAATCCAAAAATGCCTGCCAGGAAAAGAAAATCGTAAAAGAACACAGTAAACACTAAATGCTCGGAGTAATAAAAATCCCTGCGGATGTACAACAGTTTTAAAATCAACGCAAAGATGGGCAGCAAAAAGAAAATCATTTTCGGGATGTTGGCCTGCAGGCTTTCACCAAAACTCTTCCAGATGGTTTTTTCATCCCAACCTCGTTGTTGTTTTAAGGTGATAAATTTCTTTTTGAAATAACGCTCCACGCTACCATCTCTTTTATCAACAGGCTTTGCGTTTTCAATGGAATCGTATTCGGCTAAGGTATTTGGATCAAAGCTCTCTCCGGAAACGGGATTCCACTTATCAGTTGTATTCAATGAGTCGAGAAAAGCACGCTTCTCTTCACGCGTCATCTCCCGACCATTGTCTGTTAAGTTCACTTTCTCTTCATCCGGAATAAAAGCAAAAATCAAAAAGAAGATGAAGCTCAGAAACACGTACATGCGTGCCGGATGATAATACCGCTCGCGTTTGCCTTCGTTGTATTCGCGAATAAGAATACCCGGTTTAAACAACAAGCTGCCAAACGTTTTGAAAAACTTTGACTCAAAACTGAAAAATGAACTAATAAAGTTCATAGAAAGATCGCCAACGGCCTGCCTGCGTGGCAAATCCTTCTGCCCACATTGTGAACAAAATTTACCCGTTAAGGGTGTTCCGCAGTTTAAACAATTTGGGTTGCCGGCAGTGTTGGCACCTTGCTCACTATCGACAATTGCTTCAGTAACCGGTAATGATTTGCCCAATTCGTCCATGTTCAAAATATAATGTTGAAAAATACGAAATCAATTGCGCGTTCAACCGGATTTGACTTGAATTTGGTTATTACCCAAGAGGGTTCTATTTTTGTGGCTCAAATCGCGGGGTGGAGCAGTTGGTAGCTCGTTGGGCTCATAACCCAAAGGTCGTAAGTTCGAGTCTTACCCCCGCTACTAAAACGAAAGCGATCTCTGCAAAATGGTGAGGATCGCTTTCTTTTTGAAATAGGTTCTGAGGGTTCGTAAACGTCAAATTTGTCGTAAGTTCGTCCCGATAACTATCGGGATACCCCCGCTACTCAGAACCCACGGCCTTATCGCCAGGGGTTTTTTATTTTCAAAAGCATGTCATCCAAATCATTCAAATCCGGTTTTGTAAGCATTGTGGGGAAGCCCAATGTGGGTAAATCAACCCTTATGAACAGGTTGGTGGGTGAGCAACTTTCCATTACCACACCCAAGGCACAAACTACGCGGCACCGCATTATGGGAATTTTGAATGGCGAAAATTACCAGATCGTGTATTCGGATACGCCCGGCATTCTGGAACCCAAGTATGCCTTGCATGAAGCCATGATGAACTATGTAAAAGTTTCACTGGAAGATGCCGATTTGATTTTATTGGTGGTTGCGCTTGAAGACAAATTTGAGCCGGAACTATTCGACCGGTTTAAAACCATGCAAACGCCTGTGTTGCTGATTTTAAATAAGATTGATTTGGCTAAAGGCTCGCAGGTGTTGGATAAATCAACCTACTGGAAAGAACATTTACCCAATCTTTCCGGTATTCTTCCGGTTTCGGCAAGTACGGGTGAAAATATTGGGCAATTGATGGAAACGATTATCCAGACCATGCCCGAGCACCCACCCTATTTTCCGCAGGATGAGCTTTCGGATAAAACGGAACGTTTCTTTGCCGGTGAAATCATCCGCGAAAAAATTTTTATGAACCTGGAACAAGAGGTTCCGTACAGCACGGAAGTTTCCATAACCGAGTTTTCCGAAACAGACGATATCATCAGGATGCGTGCTGAGATTTATGTGGAGCGTGACTCACAAAAAGGAATTCTTATCGGCAAGGGCGGAAGCATGCTGAAAAAACTGGGAATGGAATCACGCCAGGCCATGGAAGCCTTCTTTAATAAAAAGGTATTTTTGGAAACCCATGTAAAAGTGGCCGACAATTGGAGAAAACAAAAAGATAAATTAAGGAGGTTTGGATACCTGGATAGATGAGTTGATGTTTTAATGTGCTGATTCGTTAATCGGACAATCAAAAAATCAACACATCATCGAATCAATCCATCATCGAATCAAATATGGCAAACATTGTAGCAATAGTAGGAAGACCAAACGTAGGCAAGTCAACCTTATTCAACCGGCTGATTGAGAAGCGCCAGGCCATTATGGATGACATACCAGGCGTTACCCGCGATCGTCATTACGGATATGCCGAGTGGGTGGGTCATTACTTTACCGTTATCGATACGGGTGGTTACGTTACCGGATCGGAAGATAAGTTTGAGACGGAAATACGAAAGCAGGTAGCCATGGCCATTGATGAGGCTTCGGCAGTAATTTTCGTAGTGGATTGCAAAGACGGCCTTACCGGTTTCGATAAAGATTTTGCCAACGTTATCCGCGCCTCCAAAAAGCCGGTATTCATTGCAGCCAACAAAGCCGATACACCCGAAAAAACCGCCCACGCCATGGAGTTTTATGAGCTAAGCATGGGAGAAGTTTTTCCCATCTCGGCTGAAAACGGAAGCGGTACCGGTGAACTGCTGGATGAGTTGGTAAAGGTATTTCCAAGTGAGGGAGTTGAAGATCCAAACGCAGGCATTCCAAAAATCTCTATTCTTGGCCGACCCAACGTAGGCAAGTCATCCTTACTCAACGCCTTGTTGGGAACCGAGCGCAGCATTGTAACCGATGAAGCCGGTACCACGCGCGATGCCATACACAGTCATTATAAAATGTATGGTAAAAACTTTATCCTGATTGATACAGCCGGTATCCGCAAAAAAAGCAAGGTGCGTGAGGATGTGGAGTTTTATTCAGTACTCCGATCGCTTCGTGCCCTGGAAGAAAGTGATGTGTGTATTGTGGTGTTGGATGCCGAACGGAAAATGGAATCACAGGATGTGAACATCATCAGTTTGGCCCAACGGCAGGGAAAAGGCATGGTGATTATGGTAAACAAGTGGGATTTGGTAGAAAAAGACTCTAAAACTGCCGATGCCTTCAAAAAGGAAATTCTGGAAAAATTGGCCCCGATCGACTACATCCCCATCATTTTTGCCTCCGCTTTGAACAAGCAGCGCATTTTTCAGGTGGTGGAAAAGGCTGTTCAGGTGTTTGAGAACAAAACCAAGAAAATTCCTACATCACAGCTCAACGACATTTTATTGCCAGAAATTGAAAGGTATCCACCAGCTGCCATAAAAGGTAAATTCATCCAAATAAAGTACATCACCCAAGTAAATGCACGATTTCCATCGATTGCATTCTTCTGTAACCTGCCACAGTACATCCAACCTGCTTACGAACGTTATTTAGAAAATAAAATCCGCGAGCACTTTGATTTTGAAGGTGTACCTATTCGGTTAATATTCAAGAAAAAATAAAAAACTTACCCGCTTATCATTAGAAATCAGATCATTGTATATTTGCGGAGTTTTTAACAATAAAACCTGTAAACTATGAAAAAATTGATCGCATTGTTAGCTGTATGCGGTTTCGCATTTGCATTTGTAGCTTGTGGCGGCCAGAAGGCTGAAGAAGCTGCAACTGAACCTGCTACTGAAGAAGCTGCTCCTGCAGTTGAAGAAGCACCTGCTGCTGATTCTACTGCCGTTGAGGCTGATTCTACTGCTGCTGCTGAATAAGCTGTAGTAAAACCGTATTGAAAAGAGGCTTTAGAAAATTCTAAAGCCTTTTTTATTTTCAGCCCACAAAGGTCAATGAACGAAGAACACGTTTTATCAATTCTATCCAAACACATTCCCGAACAAGCAATCGGTTACTGCCTTTCGCTTTGGAAGGAAAAACCGTTTAAGCTCCACACCACCAAAAGCCGACAAACCAAAATTGGCGACTTTACCTGTAAGCGAGGAGAGCCGGTACGTATAACTGTAAATGAAGACCTGAATCCGTATTTGTTTTTAGTGACGTACATCCATGAGGTTGCGCATCATTATGTTTTTCAACAAGTCGGCAATCGCGTTGAACCACATGGCGCATATTGGCAACAAACGTTTGCCCAACTGCTCCAACCCATGTTAATACCTGAAATTTTTCCCGACAAATTGTTTCGTTTACTCAGCAAGCATATGCAACAACCCATGGCCAGCACGTTTGCCGATGTTGATCTCACCAAAGCTTTTCGGGAATTCGATCACAATGCACACGCACACATCGTACTCTCATCGCTGGCTGAAGGAAGTATTTTTCAACTCAATGGCCGCACCTTCAAAAAGGGGAAACTCAGACGCACACGTTTTCTCTGTGCGGAAGTAAAGTCAAAACGCCAATACCTGGTGCCGGCAGAAGCGTTGGTGAACAATGTGCAGCTAAGTTTTGAGCTGATCTGATTAAAATTTGTACCGCACAAACGCTTCCATAGCCTCATATTCAGCCAAACCAAGCTGATCGTATGCACGGGCCGTTGCCCGGTTTCGCTCTTCAGCTCTTACCCAAAACTCGCGGGCATCCGTTCCGGGAAACAATGCGCTGTCCTTCTGCGATTGGTGTTTGAAGATGGCTCTTCGCTTTCGTAATGATTCTTCCGGACTAAGCGGCACCGCCATTTCAATCTGATCGATGTCCCACTCCTGCCAGGCGCCACGGTAAAGCCACACGTAACAATTCTTCATCCATGCTTTTTTCTTTAACCGATCGATGGCTTGAAAAATAGCCGAGAGGCATACGCGATGCGTTCCGTGCGGATCGGAAAGATCACCGGCTGCATAAAGCTGGTGTGGCTTCACTTTCTCAATAAGCCTGGATATGATGGTGATATCCTTATCGCTCAGCGGTTTCTTTTTCACCAAACCTGTTTCATAAAACGGCATATCCAAAAAATGAATATTGGTTTCCGGAATGCCCACGTACCGGCATGCCGCTTTTGCTTCGCCACGCCTGATCAGTGCTTTGATCAGCATCACCTCAGGACTATCTATTTGTCCGGGTTGCTTTTTGCTCAACGATGCGCGGACTTTTTTGTAAAGCTGCTCACTTTTTGATTTGGTAAGACCAAACTGATCGCTGAAATCGTTGACAAAATCGGCAAAGCGAACCACATCATCATCAAATACAGCAATGTTGCCCGATGTCTGGTACGCTACGTGAACATCATGTCCCTGATCGACCAACCTGATAAATGTTCCGCCCATGGAGATCACATCGTCATCCGGATGTGGAGAAAAAATAATAACACGTTTTGGAAAAGGTTTTGCACGTTCAGGCCGATGGGAATCATCCGCACGAGGTTTGCCGCCCGGCCAGCCGGTAATGGTGTGCTGAAGTTCATTGAATACTTTGATGTTTACACTGTACGCTGAACCAAACGTAGTGACAATATCACCCATGCCGTGCTCATTGTAATCTGCATTGGTGAGTTTAAGCACTGGCTTATTTAGTTTTTGGCACAACCAAACAACCGCCTTTCTAATTTTTTTTGGTGTCCACGATTGTTGTGAATCCAACAACCAGGGTGTTTTGATTTTAGTAAGCGCTGCCGATGAAGCTTCATCCAATATAACCTGCGTATCGGAATGGAGTTGCAGAAAAGAGGCCGGAAGTTGATCGGAGACCGGACCTTCCATAGCGCGCTGCACAACCGATGCCTTACCCTCACCCCAGGCCATCAGGATGATGCGCTTTGATTTTAAAATCGTACCCACGCCCATGGTCAGTGCATTCCGTGGCACATTTTCTTCTCCGAAAAAATCACTGGCTGCGTCCATGCTGGTAACATGATCAAGCGTAATGAGTCGTGTGCCGGATTTTTCGCTTGAGCCTGGTTCATTAAAACCGATATGACCGGTTCGACCAATACCCAAAATCTGCAGATCAATGCCACCGGCTTGCTCAATCAGCTTATCGTATGAACGACAGAAATCCGCAATCTTATTTTTAGGAATGGTTCCGTCTGGAATATGAATATTCTTTTTCGGTATATCGATGTGGTCAAAGAGGTACTCCTTCATAAACCGAACATAACTTTGCAGCGAATCCGGTTGCATCGGATAGTACTCGTCCAGGTTAAACGTGTGAACATTTTTAAAACTCAGTCCCTCCTCGCGGTGCAACCTTACCAACTCGGTGTACACGCGTGTGGGTGATGAGCCTGTGGCCAGCCCCAACACACAGGGCTTGTTTTGCTTTTGTCGCGCCCGGATAAGGCCGGCAATTTCACCAGCCACATATAGGGAGGCCTCTTCAGATGATTTAAAAATCTTTACTGGAATTTTCTCCGGAACCGACTGCTGCATAGCGTTGGGATTTCTTGAAAGAGAAAGTTAACACCTCCTGACCGAAAACCTGATTCGGTTCGGGAAAAATTTTCGGATCAGGTCAATCGCCTTGCAATCAAGGTTTCAATCGTATCCACGAACGTTCTGGGGTGCATGGTTCGCCAGTTACCGATTTGCAACGTGCCACCCATGTTTATATACTGATCGATATGAAACTTCCGGAATTCTTCCTGAATAAAATCCGGGAAGGACACTGCCGCTATCCAGCCCGGCAATTCTCTTTCTTCCGTATCCTCCACCTCGTCAAACCACTCTTCGTAGTACGAATCATCAGAGCCATGGAAATTCATGATGTTCTCACCGATCAGAATAAATTTAGAAATGCCTGCAGCCAGCAATTCGTCAATGATGTTTCGCTTCAGGTGCATAATGTCATTGTTGATGGCATCATTCCATTCACCCAAAAATTCAATGACGGTTACACCCCGATGATAATCGGTGTAGAGGATTTTAATGTAAAGTGTTTCTGATCCCATGAAATCCCAGGCGGGATCAATGTAGTAGCCGTAAATGGTATCGGAGTATTGATCGAAGTTGTATTCTTTCTCAAAAAATGGAGAGCGGCTGTCTTCAGACGAGTTGTAATATTTTAACCAGTTTGAAAAAGGTTCGATGTCATGCATGACCAGTATAACTATCAATGACCCTGCGCACGTTGCCAAATTCCTTCAGCAATGTTTCAGCTTTTGGCTGATCTACACCCAATTCATCCATGATCATGCGCACACCCCGATCAATTAATTTGTTGTTGGTGAGTTGCATGTCCACCATTTTATTTCCTTTTATCCGACCCAATCGAATCATAACCGTGGTTGAAATCATATTGAGCACAAGTTTTTGTGCCGTGCCGGCTTTCATGCGCGTGCTTCCGGTTACAAATTCAGGCCCCACTATAACTTCAATAGGATAGTCAGCTTGATTTGCTAATGCGGTGCCGGTATTACACGTAATGCAACCGGTTATAATCCCCTGCGCTCTCGCATCTTTTAAACCACTAATCACATAAGGCGTTTTACCTGAGGCTGCAATACCAATCAAGACGTCCGCACTTGAAATGTTAAATTGAAGCAAATCCTTCCACGCCTGTTCCTGATCATCTTCGGCATGTTCAACGGCTTTACGAATGGCCCGATCACCACCGGCAATAATCCCAATTACCTTTCCGTGTGGCATACCATACGTGGGCGGAATTTCACTCGCATCTACAATGCCTAATCTTCCGCTGGTGCCCGCGCCTATGTAAAATAAACGCCCACCATCCTTCATTTTCGCCACGATAATCTCTACCAGCTTTTCAATTTGCGGAATTACTTTTTCAATGGCATCCGGAACAGTTTTATCCTCACGATTGATGTTCGTCAACAACTCGCGTGTGCTCATCTGCTCAAGATGATGATAGTGTGAAGCTGATTCGGTGGTTGACATGTTACGCGATATCTTTATTGTGATATAGGGTAAGCCCGGCAATCGGACTTTCCAGAATGTTTTTTAGTGTAATGCCTTTATCGTTTGCTACCTGGCGCAAAATGTCACTGAAGTAAAACGCAACGGAACCCACAAAGTGTACTTTCAACTCATTGTACCGTTCATACCGCATCACATTTTTCTCCATAAACTCGCTGAACCCATCATACACCAGCTTGTAACAATAAGGCTCCTTCAAATGTTGAAAAATAAAATGAGAAAAACTTCCCAAAAAACGGCTCGGCATTTCCTGGCTGTATACCCGGCTTAATATTTCATCCCGATCCATCGGAAATCTCTTTTTGAAATGATCCCAAAGCTTTTCGGGCAAATCCTTCCTGAGGTAATCGGCAACAATCCGCTTGCCCAACCAAGCCCCTGAGCCTTCATCGCCCAGCACATATCCAAGCGAAGTAACATTCTCAACAATACGAACACCATCGTAATAACAGGAGTTCGAACCTGTACCCAAAATGCAGGCAATGCCGGGATCTTCCCCACATAAAGCACGGGCCGCTGCCAGCAAATCGTGCCATACTTCAATGTGCGCATCGGTAAAATAACGTTCCAAAGCAGTGCGGATCATCTGTCGGTTCTTATCAGACGAACAGCCTGTGCCGTAATAAAAAATTTTCTTTACAGGATGTTTCACCTGCGGTACCAGTACTTCGCGTACTTCTTTATCGAATTGTTCAATGGGCTGGTAGTATGGGTTATACCCGATAGACTGTGCCTGTTCAATAGCTCCATTATTACCGAGCATGCGCCAATCGGTTTTGGAAGCTCCGCTGTCTGCAATTAAAATCATATGCACAAGTTACGAAATCATTAAATCCTGTTTCCCGAAAGGTAGAAACTAATAAACACCAAAGCCGCCTGCACCAGCATCATGCTATCCACCAGGGCGAAGTAATATTCAGAACGATCTTTAAAAATGCTGTCGCGGATTAGGATGAAAGCACCGAGGGCCGAGAGCACCATTGCGGGCAACACTTCCGGTTGTGCGGGCCAATAATGAATTATGGCGATGACCAAAAAAATCAATAACAACCAGCGGCAAAGGCGTTGCGATTGCTCTTTGCCCAACCGAAGCGGAATTGTTTTCAATCCACTTCGTTGATCCTGCTCCATATCCCGTATATCGAACATTAAGGCCAGCACAAAAACGAAAATCATTCGCTCAACAAATATCAACAAAACATGAAGGTCGATGGCTTGTTCCATCCGAACCACGGGTAGTAATACCGTTACGAGGCTCCATACTATAGTGATGACAAAAATTTTTACGTACGGAATTGTACGAAGCGTAACAAACTGCTTGTTAAACGGAACGATCGGGAATGTATACAGTAACGACAAACCGGCTAACGGAATAAGCATAACAATCACCTGCCATCTTGCCCAAAAAGCAACCGCCACCAAAATGAAAGTAGCTGCGAACAAAGCCACCATAAACCAGGTGATTGACCGCTTCATAGGCTTTGCAGCATACCGGCTCATATTATAAATGAGAAACGTTGACAGAAAAACCAAAAACAAATACGGGTGCACTTCCGGTTTTTGGTTTAGCAACAATTCCGTTTCCACTGAATAAGCAACGGCAATCAGCGCAATAAAAACCTGGGATTGAATCAGAAATTTCACGTGTTTACCAAACGGCCAATCACTTTGAATTTATCGAATACCTTATCGGTGTGGGGTGCGTCTTTCAATTCATCGGTCAAATCCTGCCCGGCCCAATGTTCATAGTGCTTTCCGGTTTTCCAGAGCCGTGAATGGGTAACGTCATAAATCATTCCGTGAAAGGCCACCCAAACCTGTGGCTTGTCCTGCCCGTTACGCAGCGCCAATTGTGCTGATGTATATGTGGGCAATGTTTCACTCATTATTTACCTGCCGTGATGTGACCGTAATCTTTAACAAGGGTGTATAAAAATTTAACCGGAGGTAAATCGGTTTGAATACCCAGGTTACTTTTTACTTTTTCTGTAACAGCCATTACGGGCTGCATATTTCCAGTGGTTCGGTTCACTTCAAGAGCCTGCTGAATCAACTCGATGTCGTTATCGTTTAATTGAATAACCTGTTGAAAAACCGGTACATAATTTTCTTCCGTGAGGGTAAACACTTCCTTTGCGGTAACCGCTTGTTGCTCTACCAACTTCACCACGGTAGTGCCCGCTGCAATGTCACCCACACGCTGACCTTTTCCGCTAATGGCAATGGTAAGTAACGCAATAGCGCCTGACATCAGGTCAATTTCAATGATCCGCAGCAACCAACGAATAATGTAATTGCCGATGGTGGGAGGTGTGCCATCCAGTCGCACCACCTTAATATTCATTTGCCGTTTACCCGGACTTTGTCCATTCATAAAAATTTCAAACAGCAGGTGATAGAGAAAAAGTGGAATCGAGATTAATGAAATAATGATAGCCGGTGAGCCTATCTCGCCAAAACCAATCACCAGAAAGAGCAAAATGATATAAGCGATCATGATGAGCACATCAATGAAATAGGCCAGAATCCGGTCGCCCAAACTGGCAACCGGGTAGTCTATCACAACATTCTGGGTGGTTCGTACACTAACGGTTTGCATCCCTTCAGAAAATCAATAATATTGAACAAACTTAAATCAGGATGCAAAGTAAAAATTTAATGTTTGCCGCGCTGCTGTTCGCAGCTGCCTGTGGCACCAAAGAAACAATTGATTATACCGCCATGCCCGAGGATGCCCTGCGCAAAGTGGCCGATTCGTTGGCGCATGCTTATATTATTACCGATGGGCACGTTGACCTGCCCTATCGGCTGAAGGTTCGGAACTTCAGGTTGGAGAAAGAATACCTGGGCATTCCCGTCCAGACCGATGACGGTGATTTCGACTATGAACGCGCCAAGAAAGGCGGATTGGATGCTCCGTTTATGTCTATTTATATACCTTCCAGCTACCAGCTTCAACCCGATATGGGCAAAGCGTTAGCCGATTCATTGATTGATATGATTCGTGGCATTGCTGATGCGCACCCGGATAAATTTGGTTTGGCAGGAACACCTGCCGAAGTGGACGTTCACTTCAAGGCTGGAAGAATTGCCTTGCCAATGGGCATGGAAAATGGCGCCCCGATTGGCAACGACATTGCCAACGTAAAGTATTTTTTTGATCGTGGCATTCGTTACGTAACGCTTACACACGGCAAAGACAATCAGATTTGCGACTCATCATACGATACACTTAACACCTGGAAAGGATTAAGTCCGTTTGGCGAGGATGTAGTTCGCGAAATGAACCGCGTGGGGATTATGGTGGATATCTCCCACGTATCCGACAGCACGTTTTACGATGTGTTGAAAATCACCAAAGCACCAGTCATTGCATCGCACTCATCCCTACGTTATTTCACGCCCGGCTGGCAACGCAACATGGCCGATGATATGGTGAAAACACTAAAAGGAAATGGTGGAGTAATTCAAATTAATTTTGGTTCAACGTTTTTGGATTCTGCCGTTTCAAAAGCCAATACCGAAAACCGGGAGAAACTTCAGGCCCTGCTAAAAGAAAAAGGGTTAAGCATGCGCGACTCCTTGGCCAGGCCCATTATTGATGAATTCAGAAAAGAAAATCCTTCGCTTTACGCGGATGTTAAAACCGTAGCCGATCACATTGATCGCGTTGTGGAACTAGCCGGTATTGATCATGTTGGCATTGGCTCAGATTATGATGGCGTAGGCGACAGTCTGCCAACCGGATTGAAAGACGTATCGCAATACCCGAACCTGATTTATGAATTGTTGCGCAGGGGCTACTCACCGGAGGACATTGAAAAGATTTGCTACAAAAATGTGTGGCGGGTTTGGAATAAAGTGATTGAAGTTTCAGGCCAATAGAATAAACATATAACGTTATACCCATAAAATGCCGTGATTATTCAGGTCACGGCATATTTTTTGCTTTTAATCCGGAAACTAAAACACTACCATCATGAAAACATTAGTCCCCCTGTTCCTGCTTGTAATTAGTATTCATGTACTCGTTGCACAAACCTCAGAGCCTGTTGAATCGATTAGCAAAGGCACAAAATTTATTGGTGGAAGTTTTTCGTTCTATACAACAACTACAGATGACACTTACAAGTATACTGAGTTTTCAATTGGACCCGGTATGGGATTTTACATAAAAGACAACCTGGCTGTTGGTGGATTTCTGACCTATAATTTCACTGAGAATGGACAACCAATCACGAATCAATTCTCAAGCTTTTCTAGCATTGGTATAAATACATTTGTCATTAAAAATTACAGGATTACAAACAATTTATTCTTTACCCTTCAACCTCAATTATCCTTGAGTTACGGAAAACAGGATTTTCCATTTCCAAATAACGATTATTCGAGTTTTAATTTCGGTTTGGGGATAAGCCCAGGGGTGATGTTCTTTGTCAGTAAAAAATTTGCTCTTCAAACGTCATTAGGCGCACTAAGTTATTCTCATATCAGAAGAAAGGTAGAGAGCGGTGTAGAACCAACTATCACCAACAGCTTTGGATTAAATGGAGCCCTCTCTGTTTCAAGCTTCTCCATTCGTTATTTTATTTGGTAGTCCGGACATAGGCTGTAACTCTTTGACGTATTTCCTTATTTTTGAGGCTTACCTTCTATTGTGAGAGAGGCGGCTTTTGTAAAACGTAATCAGCAACGCTGGCAGGAAATGGAACAAGTCCTGAACAGTAAAACTCCGCCACACCCCGACCGGTTGGCGGAGATTTTTATCCAGCTCACGGATGACCTGTCGTTTGCACGCACCCAATACCCCAAAAGCAGGGTGACCAACTACCTGAACAACCTGGCCTCCAAAATTCACCTGGAGATTTACAAGAATAAGAAAGAAGAGAAAAACAGGTTCATTACCTTTTGGAAGTATGAATTGCCGGGTGTGTTGTATGAATCGCGTAAGCAGTTGCTGTATGCCTTTTTAATTTTTACCGTCTCCATTTTAATCGGTTGTGTATCGGCCTATTATGATGAAACCTTTGTGCGGCTTATTCTGGGGGATGCCTATGTAAACATGACGCTGGAAAATATTGAAAACGGAAACCCAACAGCAGTATTCAGCAAAAGTGGTGAGGCCGATATGTTTTTCGCCATCACATTTAATAATGTACGTGTTTCATTCATTGCTTTTGCGGCCGGACTCTTCTTTTCGTTGGGCACCGGTTTAATTCTTTTTGGAAACGGAGTGATGGTGGGCGCTATCTATTCTTTTTTTCTTAAACAAGAATTAGCCGGACAAGCGTTTTCGGTTATCATGTTGCACGGTACCATTGAGCTTTCAGTGATTGTCATTGCAGGAGGAGCTGGGTTAGTTATGGGTAACAGTTTTCTATTTCCCGGTACCTACTCCCGTTTTGCGTCCTTTAAGCAAGGCATGTTGAAGGGTATTAAAATTGTTATGGGTCTTGTCCCCTTCTTTATTTTAGCCGGATTCATAGAGGGCTTCATCACCCGTTATGCCTTCATGCATTGGAGCATTAAAACTGCCATCATCGGATTGTCGGCATGGCTTATTGTGTATTATTTTGTTATTTATCCTTACAAATTAGTTAATCGTACGCATGGAAACAGTGAGCAAACCAGACATTGAGTTTTACAAGAAAAGATCCTTTGGTGATCTGATTCACATAACCATTGATTTTATCAGGGTAAACTTCAAACCTCTTATTAAAAACCTGTTCTTTCTGACAGGGCCTATCTTGATAATTATTTCGGGAATTGTAATTCACTTGATAAGTCGCGTTTTTACACTTATTAAAAATTCAGTTGCCAATGAGTTTGCTTCCGAAGGTTTAATCTTTGAATTTGTAGTTAGCGGTCTTTTACTATTACTGGTATCCTTCTTTGGTGTTGTGCTCCTGCTGTGTATATCAAAGACGATTGTACTAACCTATCAGACTGATAAATCGAAGCTTAATGATGTAAATTTCATTTGGTCAAAATGCCGTGAGGATTTTTGGCGAACGAGCCTTAATTACTTTGCTTCCTTTTTTGTAATCATTTTGCCGTTCTTTTTATTGATGATTCCGGTCATCTTTATAGTAGCATTTATTCCTTTGATTGGGCAGCTTTTCGCCATGTTCGTCTCTGCCCTTTTTAGCATGTTTTTTATTTTGACATTATTAATCACGTTGTATGAAAACAAGGGAATTGTGGATTCGATAGGAAGGTCATTTACCTTGTTAAAAGACAGTTGGGTGTCTTCAGCGGGTTTTTATTTGGTAATTAACATAATGGCTAATATTATAAGCTTCATATTTATCATACCGCTTTATGTTGTTATGTTTATCTATATGTTTCATAATATAGATGGAGGAAATGCCCCCTCGTTCGAGTTGCCACTCTATCTTGAAATCATCATTTCAGTATGCTTCATTTTCTTCATAGTTCTCACAATTATCCTTTATAGTTTTCAATTAATCGGCATGTCATTTCAATACTACAGTCTTGTTGAAACAAAGGAATCAAAGGGATTACTTCAAAAAATTGACACGATTGGAACTTCAGTGCCTGATCAAAAATCAGATGACTCGTATTAGTGCCCTCTCAATTGTACTTTTACTAATTCAGCTCAATGCATTTGGAAAAAGTGTTGAGAGCAAGGTGCCCTCTGATAGCAGCAAAGTTGAGCAAAGATCTTTTGATAAAACTGAGCTGGAAAAGCTGAAAGCCGACCCTTTGCTAAACTATACTGAAAGCCCGGCAGCAATCAGCATTTGGGAGCGGTTCAAAATCTGGCTTAAAAACTTAATCAACTCACTTATTGGAGCAGCAATTACGGTCAATTGGTTAAACATGCTAATCATTATTCTTACCGTAGTCGCACTCATCTATGTAATTCTCAAGTTGCTAAAGGTTAATCTTAACATGCTCTACACCGGTAAACAAGCTGCTATACCACATGGTGTTCTGGATGAAGATATTCACGCGATGGACTTTGATAAACTGATTCAGGAAGCGTTACAACGAAATGAATACCGCCTCGCCATTCGGTTGTTGTTCTTAAAATCACTCAAGTTACTGGCCGACAAGCACCACATTTTGTGGCAGCCCGGCAAAACCAATCACGATTACCTGAACGAACTCAGTGCGCAAAACCTGAAAACCGGTTTTAACGAATTGAACTTCTATTTTGAATATGCATGGTATGGCAACTTTACCATTAATGAAGCGCTCTATAAAAAAGTAGACACCTTGTACAACGACTGGAAAACGAACGTATAGCGTGCGCAAAGACTGGAAATATATTCTCTATCTCTCTTCCGCCATACTCATTTACCTGGCGCTGAAGTTGCTTTCGCCACGCAGCCTCGACTGGACCATAACTTTTCATCATAACGATAAAAATCCATTTGGTGCTTACGCGCTGGATCAACTCATCGACAACCTGTTTCCTCAACAGCCCATCAATCAAAATTATTTTACCTTATATGAACTGCTTGATACCATCGCAGAGCCTGTAAACTTTATAAGCATCTCAACTGAATTTGCGCCCGGAAAAGAAGACGCAAATGCGCTTTTAAAAAATATTGAAAAAGGGGGCACTGCATTTATTTCTGCTCAATATTTCTATGGAGATTTTGCCGACACCCTTTCGCTCAGCACCTCTGATTATTTTTTTGATCAGGATTTCAACTATTTGTTTGACCGCAACGACACGACCGGAATAAACTTTGCTAACACGATGCTGAAAGGTCAGCAGAAATATTCCTTCCCACGAAAAAATATACACAACTACTTTGATGAGGTGGATAGTGCACGCACACAACTAGTGGCTACCAATGACCTGGACCTTGCCGTTACCATTAAAGTTAACTGGGGAAAAGGTGCACTTTACCTGAACACAACCCCGCTTGCCTTCACCAATGCGTACCTGCTGCATGCCCAAAATGCTGAGTTTGCATCGCTGTCGCTTTCACACTTACCAAACCGACCCACCTACTGGACGGAGTTTTATCACCTGGGAAGAATGGAGGCTCGAACTCCCCTTCGTTTCATTTTAACAACCGAACCATTAAAATGGGCCTATTACATCACCATACTTAGTATTTTGCTTTTCATGATTTTCGAAGCCAGGCGCAGGCAACGTATTATTCCGATCATCAAACCGCTATCGAACACAACGGTTGAGTTTACACAAACCATAGGCAACTTATATTACCAAACAGCCGATCACAAGAACATTGCTGAAAAGCGAATTGCCTTTTTTCTTGAGCAGTTGAGATCAACGCATGGAATCAATGGGCATCACGCTTCAGACGAAACCATTAAAACGATTGCCCGAAAAACCGGTAATGCGGAAGAAGATGTTCAAAAGCTATTTTTAGTCATCCAAACCATTCAAGACAAAAACCAGATTTCAGAAACAGAGTTAAAAGAATTAAACAAGCGATTGGATCAATTTAAACACTAAATCTTCTCACGCAAAGAGCGCTAAGGAAGGTCGCAAAGCACGCAAAGCATGACAGAAAATGAAATTTCATATAAGATTATTGGTCTAGCATTGGAGCTTCACAAATCATTGGGGCCCGGCTTACTTGAATCAGCATATGAAAATGCGTTGGCGTTTGATTTAAAAGAGCATGGATTTGACATAAAACAGCAGGTTCCAATGCCTTTTGTTTACAAAGAGGTAAAAATGGAGGTTGGATATAGAATCGATTTAGTTGTTGACAATAAAGTATTAATAGAAATTAAGTCGCTAGAGGCGTTAGCGCCTGTTCATTTCGCTCAAACGCTTACATATTTAAAATTATCGGGACTTAAACTGGGTCTGCTTATTAATTTCAACACTAAAATCCTGAAAGATGGAATTCACCGACTTGTAAATAACCTATGATTTTTGCGCCCTTTGCGTGTACTATTTCTTCGCGCTCTTTGCGTGAAATTTTATAACTAGCATCATTGACTTATACAGATATGGAAGAAAACCTTTTTGAAAACCGGGTCGATTTAACTGCCCTGAATGAAAGTGTAAAAAAAATACGCGAAGAAATTGCACATGTAATTGTCGGCCAGCAGGAAATGGTTGATCTGTTGATTACCTCCATCCTGGCGGATGGCCATGTGTTGATTGAAGGTGTGCCCGGTGTAGCCAAAACGCTCACCGCAAAATTATTATCACGGGTAATTGATGTGAAGTTCACGCGCATTCAGTTCACCCCCGATCTGATGCCTTCGGATGTAATCGGTACGTCTGTATTTAACATGAAAAACTCCGCCTTTGAATTTAAGTCGGGGCCGATTTTTTCAAACATTGTATTGATTGATGAAATAAACCGTGCCCCTGCCAAAACGCAGGCCGCCTTGTTTGAAGTGATGGAAGAACGGCAGATCACAGCCGATGGCACTACGTACAAACTTGAACATCCGTACATGGTAGTGGCCACACAAAACCCCATTGAACATGAAGGAACGTATCGCCTTCCGGAAGCCCAACTCGATCGCTTCTTATTCAAGATTGTAGTTCATTATCCTACACCTGAACAGGAGTTTGCCATTATCAGCGGGCATCATAAGCGCAAAGGGCACACCCCATTGGAAGATGTGAAACCGGTACTGAACGCAGACAAAATAAAACAATACCGTGATTCGGTGCAGCAGGTTCATGTGGAAGAAAACCTGATGAAATACATAGCGGAGATCATTCATGAAACCCGAAACAATCCATCCCTATTCTTAGGCGCATCGCCACGCGCATCAGTAGCGTTGCTCAATAGTTCAAAAGCTTTTGCCGCAATCAACGGTCGCGACTTTGTAACTCCCGAAGATGTGAAATTTGTGGCGTCACCCGTATTGCGCCATCGCATTATGCTTACGCCTGATAAAGAAATGGAAGGCATTACTACCGATGATGTGATCAAACAAATTGTGGACAAAGTTGAGGTGCCGAGATAATTGATCGGGAAGTTGATAAAATGAAAAACCTCAAAAACCTTTACCTTAATAACAGGTTGTTCGTTGCGATTGTCGCAATCGTGCTCTGCTTTATCCTGAGCTTTGCACTGAAGGGGTTTATCATTATTCCAAAACTATTATTTCTGGTACTGGTAGCCACCGTGGTAACGGATGCGCTGCTTCTCTTTCGTACCCGAAGAGGCATGTACGGCTATCGGTTTACACCCGAAAAACTTTCGAATGGCGATGAAAATGAAATCCGGATTTACCTGGAAAATTTTTATCCGTTCAACGCTTCCTTACAAGTGATCGATGAAATACCACATCAGTTTCAACGAAGGGATTTGAATTTCAAGTTGCAGTTATCTCCACGCGAAAGCAAAACCATCACCTATTCATTGCGACCGGTAAAACGCGGAGAATATTCCTTTGGTGCGGTGAATGTGTTTGTGACTTCACCACTGGGTTTGCTGAAGCGCAGATTCAGGTTTTCGCAGGATGCATTGGTGCCCGTGTATCCATCCTATATTCAAATGCGCAGGTATGAGTTGCTGGCCATCTCGAACAGACTTACTGAAACCGGCATTAAAAAAATCAGGCGCATCGGGCACAACATGGAATTTGAGTTGATCAAAGAATATGTTCAAGGTGACGACATTCGCACCATCAACTGGAAAGCCACAGCCCGAAAATCAGCGTTGATGGTAAACCACTATCAAGACGAACGTTCCCAACAGGTTTACTCCCTCATCGATAAAAGTCGTGTGATGCAAATGCCTTTCAACGGCTTGAGCCTGATGGATTATGCCATCAACGCCAGTCTGGTTATCAGCAACATTGCGATTCGCAAATCAGACAAGGCCGGCATAATTACTTTTCAAGACACGGTCAACACCACGTTGGCAGCCAGTCGCAGTAACCGACAAATGGGGCAGATACAGGAAGTGCTTTACAATCAGAAAACCGGCTATCGCGAATCCGACTTTTCTATGCTATACAGTCATGTGCGCAGAAAAATAACACAGCGGAGTTTATTGTTGCTGTTCACCAACTTCGAATCGATGTATGGCATGCAGCGGCAATTGCCATTTTTGCGAAGCCTGGCCAAACAACATTTGGTAGTGGTCATCTTTTTTGAGAATACCGAAATGGCTTCTCTAATTAACAGCCAGGCAACCGACCTCAAAGAAATCTATTACAAAGCCGTAGCCGAAAAATTTGCCTTCGACAAAAAACTGATTGCCAAAGAACTTCAAAAATCGGGTATTCAAACCATTTTAACCGCCCCTGAAAACCTGACGGTAAATACGATAAATAAGTATCTGGAACTAAAAGCCAGGGGAATGATTTAAAAGCTTTTTTAAGCGTTTACCTTTTCCATATATTTCCTAATCAATTTGATAGCTTGTGTTGTTATGAAGTGTTGATCAAAGTGAACGTTTATGAGAAAATTTTACGGAATTGCCCTCCCTGTTTTGCTTGCGCTGATATGTTACGAGGGATATGCACAACGCCCAATGGGTATAAAAATCAACAAAGCCGTAATCTGCTATGCAGATCACACCAATAATCCTTGTTATGTACCTCCTCCTGCTGAATTGACGAGGGCTTCTGGTCGTGTGAAAACGTCCAACATTGAAGTGACCTATAACCCAGGTTTTACACCGGAAGCACAACAGGCCTTTGAATATGCCATTGAGATTTGGGAATCACTGATAATTTCAGATGTTCCGATAAAAATTGATGCTTATTGGTCTTCTTTAGGTTCCAATACGCTCGGAGCTGCCATCTACACGTCTGCATATGCTAATTTCGATGGAGCCCAAAAGCTAGATGTTTTTTACCCAGTTGCTTTGGCTGAAAAAATCACCGGCCGAAACCTCAATGGGAATAACCCTGATATTTTTATGCAGTTCAGTAACAGTGCTGACTGGCATTACGATCCATCAACTAGCGCCCCATCCGGAAAATATGATCTTGCAACGGTTGTGCTCCATGAAATTGGACATGGCTTAGGCTTTGCCGGAACATTTTCAGTTGGAACTACTACAGGAGACTACGGATTACAAGACACGACAATCCCAATAATTTATGACATACCTATAGAAAACGGATCAGGGGCAAATCTTATACAAACTTTTGCTTCTCCCTCTGCAGCCATGCGCACCCAATTAACGAGTCAAAGTATCTTTTTTAAATCTCCAACTGCTGTTCGTCCACGCCTTTATGCACCAACTGAATTCAATAGTGGCTCCAGCATTAGCCACCTGGACGAAAATACCTATGTTGGAAATCCTGATGCGTTAATGACCCCTCAGATTGCTCCGCAGGAAAAAATATACAATCCCGGAATCGCCTGGAAGATGTTAAAAGATTTAGGGTGGGAATTTGTTCGGCTAGTACATGAACCCCTAAGTGATACGGAAACCACGACCGGTCCATTCAACGTTTTAGTTACTATTGATGCTGATAACGGATTTGATGATGAAAGTTTGAAACTTCACTGGACCATAGACGGGCAAAACTTTACAGAGGTACTGCTACAACCCACCGGAAATCCGGATGAGTTCAGCGCACAAATTATTCCACCTGATGCCACCGCACGGGACTATGGCTATTACATCGCAGTAAAGGACAATGAAAACCGTGAATTTTTAAGCCCAGGCAAATTTGTCAATCCGCAAAAACAAGAAGAGCAACACCTGCATTACTTTTCCACGGGTCCCGATATACAAGCTCCCGTTATCGCGCATACTCCCAAAGCTTTTATTCTTGATACTGAAACCAGCTTTCAAATTGAAGCACGTATAACCGATAACATTGGAATTGCCTCGGCCATCGTTGAGTACCTGATTAATGATGTGCCCCAAGGAAATGTTCCCCTTGTACTTCAAAATCCAGGTGAAGATTCAGTTTACATAGCCACCATAGATCTTGGTGGAGGACTTGAAATTAGTGATGTATTATCATATCGCATTACCGTTGTTGATCAGGCGCAAGCAGTACCTGGCGGAAATAAATCGTATTTCCCAACGGAAACCACTTACCAACAAGTTAATGTAGTTGGCCTGGAACCCACACAGGATTCTTATTCGAATGATTTTAATTCGCCATCGGATGACTTTTTTGGAGATGGCTTCAGTGTAGCACAACCAACCGGCTTTTCAAATCCCGCCATTCACACAACCCACCCCTACCCGGAAGGAAATGGGCAAGCAAACGATCAGATTAACTTAACTTATCAATTGAAAATTCCAGTTCGGGTTAAACCACTTGAAGCTACCCTTGTATTTGATGAAATTGTGTTGGTTGAGCCCGGTGAAGTAGGAACCGTGTTTGGTGATGAGGAGTTCTGGGACTATGTGGTTGTTGAAGGATCAAAAGATGGAGGCATTACGTGGACTCCAGTTGCCGATGGTTATGATTCCAGAACAAATAATGACTGGCTAACCCGCTATAATAGCGCGATCTCTGTAAACAACTCAACCGCTGTCGGTGATCCAACGCTTTACCGTACCCGTACACTTGACCTGCGCAATGAATTTGATCCAGGTGATGAAGTAGTAATCCGGTTCAGGCTATTTAGTGATCCATTTGCAGCTGGCTGGGGTTGGGCTATAGATAATTTGAAAATTCAAATTGATGAGAACCCCCCTCAAATCCTTCACGATCATATTGATTATGTTGTTGCCGGAGCCGAACTGGCTGAGGGCGTTCTACTCATTACCGATGCTTCTGGGGTAGCATCCATCACCGCTGAAACCAAGGTGAATGGTGGCGATGTGACAGAAACTGAACTACCAGTGATTTCTCTTAACAATGAGTATCCGATTTCTTTCACTGGCTTGGATCAATTCGCTGCAGGTGATGTATTGGAGTATCGCATCATCGTCACCGACTCGGCCGGCAATACAGGTTATTTCCCACCCTCGGGCAACTTCCTGAAAATTGCAATAGTTGAATTTAATGAGCCTACAAGCACTTACGCCAATGCGTTTAATTCGCCAACGGAGGATTTTGTAGGAAATTTTTTCAACATAACTCAACCTGCCAACTTTAACAATGGTGCTATTCATTCCGAACATTTCTATCCGAATGGTTTGGGGTTAAACAAAACTTCTGGTTATCAGTATCTGCTTATACAACCCATTACTATTGCTACAATCAATCCCCTTATGCGCTTTGATGAAGTAGTGATTGTGGAGGGACATGGAACTGGGGTACCTTTCGGAAATCCAAACTTCAAGGATTATGTGATTGTGGAGGGCTCAAAAGATGGTGGTGAAACATGGAGCAGATTTTTGGACGGGTATGATATTGTAGGTGGGCTAACCACCTGGATCAGTACATTCAATTCGGGTGGCAACGGAACATCAGCTATGTACCGCACCCGTGTGATTGATTTAACTGCCAATGGAAATTTTCAAGCGGGCGATAATGTGTTGATTCGCTTCAGGCTATTTGCCAACGAAACCGTTAACGGCTGGGGCTGGGCCATCGATAATTTATACATTCAGGATCCAATAACATCAATTGAAAAGTTGAGCACCTCTATTAATATTTATCCGAACCCGGTAACAAATCAATTACTTAACATTGAAATTGATGAGCCCACGTTTACCGAAACGCACATTAGCCTGATGAACGCACAAGGTCAAAAGTTACAGGCTGCGAAACTTCCCCCATCCGCAGAGAAATCAAAACATCAGCTTGATTTATCCGGCCTTCCCGCTGGTATGTACATGGTGGCCATACAAGACTATTCCGGAGCACAGATTCTCCGAAAAATTATCAAGACACACTAACCCAAAAACCCTGACAACGCGTCAGGGTTTTTTATTTCCATTCCTTTTGTGCGTTGGGCCATGCGCCTTATTTTTGCCCCAATTTATCCATACCCAACCACCAACATGCCTAGAGATAGAAGTATTCGTTCCGTTCTGATTATCGGCAGCGGCCCCATTATTATTGGCCAGGCTTGTGAGTTTGACTATTCCGGATCGCAGGCTTCACGGTCGCTTCGTGAAGAAGGAATTGAAGTGGTGCTTATAAACTCCAATCCGGCTACCATTATGACGGATAAGGTAACAGCCGACCATGTGTACCTTAAGCCCCTGACGAAGAAATCCATTCGGGAAATACTTGAAAAACATAACATCGATGCGGTTTTACCTACCATGGGCGGGCAAACTGCGCTGAACCTGTGTATTGAGTGCGATAAAGCAGGCATCTGGCAGCATTACGGTGTAAAGATTATTGGGGTTGACATTAAGGCGATTGAGACCACGGAAGATCGGGAGAAATTCCGGTTGAAAATGCTGGAGTTGGGTGTTGGCGTATGTAAAGGAGCGACAGCAACCTCGTTTTTACAAGGAAAAGAAATTGCCCAGGAAATTGGCTTTCCCCTCGTAATTCGACCCTCCTTCACCCTTGGCGGTACCGGAGGCGGATTTGTAAACAAACCCGAAGAATTTGATGAAGCGTTGAACCGTGGCTTGCACGCATCGCCCATTCACGAGGTGTTGGTTGAACAAAGTATTTTGGGCTGGAAGGAATATGAGCTTGAATTGCTCCGCGATGGAAGAGGCAATGTGATCATCATCTGCTCCATTGAAAACTTTGATCCGATGGGTGTGCACACCGGTGACTCCATTACCGTGGCGCCTGCCATGACATTGCCCGATACGGTATACCAAAATATGCGCGACCTCGCCATTAAAATGATGAATGGCATCGGGCAGTTTGCCGGAGGGTGTAATGTGCAGTTTGCGGTGAATCCCGATACGGACGACATCATCGGTATTGAAATCAATCCGCGTGTTTCGCGCTCCTCTGCATTGGCTTCAAAAGCCACGGGTTACCCGATTGCCAAAGTAGCCGCGAAACTGGCCATCGGTTATAACCTTGATGAATTAAAGAACGCCATCACCGGAACAACAACCGCCTACTTTGAACCTGCGCTTGATTATGTTATTGTAAAAATTCCACGCTGGAATTTCGATAAGTTTCTTGGCGCCAACCGCAAACTGGGTTTGCAGATGAAGTCGGTAGGTGAGGTAATGGGTATCGGAAGAAATTTTCAGGAAGCCTTACAAAAAGCCTGTCAGTCGTTGGAGATCAGGCGCAACGGCCTGGGTGCCGATGGTAAAGAGAATACCAACCGTGATGAGTTAATGTACAGCCTGGAAAATCCAAGCTGGAATCGTCTCTTCCATATTTACGATGCCATGAAGCTTGGCATCTCGATGAAAACTATTCAGAACCTGACCAAAATCGATAAGTGGTTTTTAGAACAGGTGTGGGAACTCGTAGAAATTGAACGCGAGATTGAACAATACAAACTGGAAACTATTCCCGCAGAGTTGATGCGCAAGGCCAAGGAAAAAGGTTTTGCCGACCGGCAGATTGCGCATATACTCGATTGCCTCGAAAGCGAAGTGCACGAGAAGCGCAGGGCAATGGGCATCAATCGGGTGTTTAAACTGGTGGATACCTGCGCAGCAGAATTTGAAGCCAACACACCATACTACTATTCAACATTCGATACCGAAAACGAGTCTGTCGTTTCTGATAAGAAAAAAATTATTGTGCTAGGTTCAGGACCTAACCGCATCGGTCAAGGAATTGAATTTGATTACTCCTGCGTGCACGGTGTGCTGGCCACAAAAGAATGTGGTTACGAAGCCATCATGATCAACTGCAACCCGGAAACCGTTTCTACCGATTTCGATATTGCCAACAAACTTTACTTCGAGCCGGTTTTCTGGGAGCACCTGTGGGATATCATTCAACATGAAAAGCCTGAAGGCGTTATTGTTCAGCTTGGTGGACAAACCGCATTGAAGCTGGCCGAAAAACTGCACAAGTATGGAGTAAAAATAATCGGAACTTCTTTTGAAGCGCTTGATCTCGCAGAAGATCGTGGAAGTTTCTCCACATTGTTAAAAGAATTGAATATTCCATATCCGGAGTTTGGTGTGGCCACCAATGCTGATGAAGCATTGGAAGTTTCCAAGACCATTGGATTTCCGCTGCTCGTTCGTCCCTCCTACGTATTGGGCGGACAAAGCATGAAAATCGTGATCAACGAAAAAGAACTTGAAAATCACATCATCGATATCTGGAAGCACCTGCCGGAAAATAAAGTATTGCTCGATCACTTTTTAGATGGCGCCATTGAAGCCGAAGCTGATGCCATTTGCGATGGCGAAGATGTGTACATCATTGGCGTGATGCAGCACATCGAACCGGCAGGTATTCACTCCGGTGATTCGTATGCGGTGTTGCCACCCTACAACCTGGGCGATTTTGTGATGAAGCAAATTGAAACCTACACGCAACGGATTGCACTCGCGCTGAAAACAGTTGGTTTGATCAACATTCAGTTTGCGGTTAAAAACGACAAGGTGTACATCATTGAAGCCAATCCACGCGCATCGCGTACAGTGCCGTTCATCTGCAAAGCTTACGATGAACCTTACGTGAACTATGCTACCAAAGTAATGTTGGGCGAAAAGAAAATAAAAGACTTCACGTTTCGTCCTACCAGGAAAGGATACGCCATCAAGGAACCGGTATTCTCGTTCAGCAAGTTTCCGGATGTAAATAAGGAGCTTGGCCCTGAAATGAAATCGACCGGGGAGGCGATTTATTTCATTGACGACCTGATGGATGATTATTTCCTGAAGATTTACAGTGAGCGGAATTTGTACTTAAGTCGTTAGAAAGAAGTAGCTTTACTGAAATGCTTAGAATACTCCTCCTATTCGTCCTTATTTTCTACGTGCTCTACAAACTCGGGCTGTTCCGTGTATTTGTAGGCAGCGTAAAGCAGGGGTATTCTGATCCAAACGACCTGAATAAACGTGCTGGAGGTAATGTAAACATCGATTCGGCTCCACCGAAAGAAAAGCGCAAAGGCTTTAAAGGTGGAGAATATGTGGATTACGAAGAGGTAAAATAACCTCTCTATCGCCATGAAAATTCCTTTCCATAAATACCAGGCTACGGGTAATGATTTTATCCTGGTTGATAACCGATCAGGAGCATTTTCATTTTCTGTTGATCAGATCAAAAAAATATGCGACCGTAAGTTTGGCATTGGTGCCGATGGACTAATCCTGATCGAAAAACATTCTTCCACGGATTTCAACCTCAACTACTACAACAGTGATGGTTCCCAAAGCCTCTGCGGAAATGGCAGCCGCGCAGCCGTGCAATTTGCTTCTACGCTGGGCTTGATTAACGGCAAAACTTCTTTTCATGCATATGATGGCCTGCACGATGCGGAACTTCAATCGACCGGAAAAATTCGGTTGCACATGAATGATGTGAGTGAAGTGAAAGAAATTGGCACAAACCTCTTCATCAACACGGGTTCGCCTCACCTGATTTGTTTTGTTGATGATGTTGGTCAATATCCCGTTTTTGAAGAAGGAAGAAAACTTCGCTACGACAAACAGTTTGAGGCACAAGGTGGAACCAACGTGAACTTTGTTGAGCTTCAGCCCAACAACACCATTTTTGTGCGCACCTATGAACGTGGTGTAGAAAACGAAACGCTATCATGCGGTACAGGCGTTACCGCTGCAGCGCTGGCCGCATCCCGCCAAGGGTACACATCACCGGTAACGGTTAAAACACTGGGCGGTGAATTATCGGTTGAATTTGAACAATCAGGTACCCCAATCTTCTCCCACATTTACCTGAATGGCCCTGCCAAAAAAGTATTCGAGGGCGTTTTCGAGTTCTGATACCTGCCATTTTCGGGCTGATGCCTGCCAAAATGGGTGCTCATATCCGAAAATGCTCTTTTAAACGCCATTTGGAGCCATTATTGCACCCCGCAAACGCACTTGCCGGTAGGCAGGTCACGAAAAACAAATTAACTTTGACGCTCTTTTGCCCGTAGTCTGTACAAGCGGGCACAGAACTTTAGGACTACGTTACGATATGTTAAAATTCATTGCGAAAATCTTCGGTACCAAATCAGAAAAGGACATTAAGCGCATCATGCCGCTGGTGGAACAAACCAAGCAGGAAGAAAGCAAACTTGGGGCGTTAACCAACGACCAGTTGCGGGAGCAAACCCAACAGGTACAGGAAGAAATCAACGCCTTTCTGAAAGATATAGATGATCAACTGGCGGCACTCCACAAACGAATCGAAGAAAATCCTGAACTCAACATCAGCGAAAAGGAATCCATCTTCGCGGAGATAGACAAACTGGAGCAAGACCGGAATAAGGAACTGGAAAAGGTATTACTAAAAGTTTTACCAAAAGCCTTCGCCATTATACGCGAAACCGCCAGACGCTTTAAAGAAAACAGCGTTATTGAAGTTACCGCTAACGACATGGACCGCGAGTTTGCGGCCAAATTCCAGCACATAAAAATTGAAGGTGACAAAGCCCTGTGGCACAACCAGTGGATAGCAGCCGGAAACCTGATTACCTGGGACATGGTGCACTACGATGTGCAAATCATAGGCGGTATTGTATTGCATGAAGGCAAGATTGCCGAAATGGCAACCGGTGAAGGAAAAACGTTAGTGGCCACCTTCCCTGCATTTTTGAATGCACTTGCCCGCAGAGGCGTGCACGTAGTTACGGTAAACAACTACCTCTCCGTTCGTGATAGCGAGTGGATGGCTCCATTATTCCAGTTTCATGGCATGCGTGTAGATTGTGTTGATAAGCACGAGCCAAACTCCATCGCCCGCAGAAATGCTTACCTGGCCGATATTACTTACGGTACCAACAACGAATTTGGTTTCGACTACTTGCGCGATAACATGGCACGCGATCCGCAGGAACTCGTACAGCGTGGACACCATTTCGCCATGGTGGATGAGGTGGACAGCGTGTTGATTGACGAAGCCCGTACTCCGCTGATCATTTCCGGTCCGATACCAAAAGGTGATGAGCACGAATTCTACGACCTGAAGCCACGCATTTTTAAACTGGTAGAAGCCCAGAAAAAATTAGTAGCTGAATACCTGATCCAGGCTAAAAAACAAATTGCAGAAGGCAATGAAAAAGATGGCGGCCTCGCCTTGTTCCGCGCGTTCCGCGGCTTGCCTAAAAACAAACCCCTTATCAAATACTTAAGCGAAACCGGTATTAAAGCCGTTCTGCAAAAAACCGAAAACTTCTACCTGCAGGATAACAAACGCAACATGCCGGAAGCGGACAAGCCGTTGTACTTCATCATCGATGAAAAAGACAATAGCGTGGAGCTTACCGAAAAAGGTATTGACCTGATTACCGGTGAAGGGGAAGATCCGAAGTTCTTTATCATGCCGGAGATCGGTACCGAGTTAAACAAACTCGAAAAAGATCTTTCACTAAACGATGCAGATCGCTTTCAGAAAAAAGAAGCGATCATCCGCGACTACCAGGTAAAATCGCAACGCATTCACAGTGTAAACCAATTATTGAAAGCATATACGCTGTTTGAAAAAGATACGGAATACATCATTGTTGACGGCAAAGTAAAAATTGTTGACGAGCAAACCGGTCGTGTGTTGGATGGCAGACGTTATTCCGATGGGCTGCACCAGGCCATTGAGGCAAAAGAAAATGTGAAGGTGGAAGATGCCACCCAAACCTACGCCACCATCACCTTGCAAAACTATTTCCGGATGTACCACAAACTTGCGGGTATGACCGGTACTGCCGAAACGGAAGCTGGAGAATTCTGGGACATTTACAAGTTGGATGTGGTGACCATTCCAACCAACCGTCCGATAACACGAAAAGATCAGGATGACCTGGTTTACAAAACTGTCCGTGAAAAATTCAATGCAGTAGCCGATGAAATTGTAAAACTGACCGAACAAGGCCGACCTGTATTGGTGGGTACTACTTCTGTTGAAATTTCAGAACTGGTAAGCCGCATGTTGCAGATCCGGAAGATCAAACACCAGGTATTGAACGCCAAACAACACCAACGCGAAGCCGATATTGTGGCTGAAGCTGGTAAGCCGGGCACTGTAACCATCGCCACCAACATGGCTGGTCGTGGTACGGATATCAAGCTTACGCCAGAATCGCGGGCTGCTGGTGGTTTGGCCATTATCGGTACCGAGCGCCACGAATCGCGCAGGGTTGACCGCCAGTTGCGCGGTCGTTCAGGTCGCCAGGGTGACCCCGGAACTTCACAGTTCTATGTTTCACTGGAAGATAACCTGATGCGTTTGTTCATGCCGGAACGCATTGCGCGTGTGATGGACCGTCTTGGCTTGAAGGAAGGCGAAGTGATTCAGCATTCGATGGTAACGAGTTCCATTGAACGCGCGCAGAAAAAAGTTGAGGAAAACAACTTCGGCATTCGTAAGCGCTTGTTGGAATACGATAACGTGATGAACTCGCAGCGCGAAGTAATTTACAAGCGCAGAAGAAATGCGCTGTATGGTGAACGTCTGGAGTTGGACATTCTGAACATGCTCAACGACATTACCGAAGAGATGGTGAGCAACGCCAAGGCAGCGAATGATTATGAAAGTCTACGGTTAAATGCATTGAGTGTATTAGGCCTCGATTACGAAATCAGCAAAGAAGATTTTGAAAAAGGAAGCGAAGCAAATCTTGCTGATGATCTGTACACAAAAGCGTTGGAGCATTACCGTAAGAAAAACAAACTCGTTGCCGACAAAGCTTTACCTGTAATCAAAGAGATTCACAAAACCCGTGGAGCAACCGTTGAAAATATTCTGGTGCCCTTCTCGGATGGCTCAAAAAATATTGGCGTAGTTGCCAACCTCAAAAAAGCCGTAGACACCAATAACGCAGAGTTAACGCGCTCGATGGAGAAGATGATCACGCTTGCCATCATCGATCAGCTTTGGAAGGAACACCTGCGCGACATGGACGATTTGAAACAATCCGTGCAAACGGCCGTGTACGAACAGAAAGATCCGTTGTTGATTTATAAGTTCGAGGGCTTTGAGTTGTTCAAACGCTTCATCGGCAAAGTGAACGAAGAAACCATCTCCTTCCTGATGAAGGCCGATATCCCTGCACAGGAAGCCGGACAAGTTGAAGAAGCCCGCTCACGGAGCCGGCAACGGTTCAATGAGCAGAAAGAAGAATCGCGCTCGCTGTTGAGTGGCGGTGGAAATCAGCAGCCTGCCGCAACCGGAAGGCCTCCACAGGAAAAAGTGATGCCGGCCAAATCAGAAAAAGTGGCCAACCGAAACGATAAAGTGTCGGTACAGTATACGGATGGTCGTATCTTGCGGGATGTGAAATACAAAAAAGTAGAAGAAGACGTTTTAAATAACCGTTGCATAATTATCGACTGATGAATCGCTTTCTCCTTTTCGGTGTCTTGGTTTTAATTGTGGTTTTTGAAGGGTGTAAACCTGCTCAGAAAACTACTACCTCCACACAAGGAGGAAAATACCATGAAGACCTTTCGGGTTTACGGCCAAAAGTTGAAGAAACGGAAACAAGCGTTGACACCCTAAAACAGGATGGCAGCACACGTGATCCCAACGTTTATGTTGAACCGAAGTTCACCGTAAACGCACAGGTGGATGCCGTACTCGACAGCATTGACCGGTTAAACCTGAGTCGTAAGGTGGTTGATGGCTTTACCATTCAGATATACTACGGAATCAGGCGTGAAGATGCGCTTAACGCAAAGAAGGATGCCACCATTCGCATCCCGGAAATGGAAGCTGAGGTACAGTACCTTCAACCCAACTTCCGCGTAAAAGTGGGTAAGTATTTTAACAGGCTGCAGGCGCAGAAAGATTACGAAAAAATAAAGCAGTCGTTCCCGAACGCCATTCTTATTCCCGATAAGATTTCATTGAATTGAATTTTTTCAGCCCCATAGGGGCGTAATTTTGGTAGCCCCAACCGCGAGGTCGGGGCTACCATGAATGCCCGTTTCCGCGCCACAGATACCTTATATTTGAAATGTTAACGTTCATGGCGCGGGATGTGCTACCGTTGATCAACGGTTGTAAAAGCGTGCCGGACAGAAGACCCATTTCATAGCCATGATCCAGTCGGCACGGTATCCACTCGTTATTTTTTGTTACCAATAGAATCGCTCCTACGGAGCTTGAATTTTGGCGACAATGCCCATTGGTCTTTTGGACATGACAATCATCATTATACATAGTTAACACTTTGGATACGGTTATGTATTTTTGACCTGATGAACCTGCTGGAAAAAATCAAGTCGCTTTCAACTGCATATGCTACCGATGTGGTAACCATGCGCAGGCATATACACGCCAATCCTGAATTATCATACCAGGAGTTTAACACGGCAAAATATGTTGCGACTCAACTTAAATCGTTTGGCATAACGCCCACGGAAGGTGTTGCCACCACAGGCGTTGTAGCTGAAATCAAAGGAAAAAATCCAGACAAAAAAACAATAGCCCTCCGGGCGGATATGGACGCTCTGCCGATTCATGAAGCGAATGAAGTTCCATACAAATCGAAAAATGCTGGAGTAATGCATGCTTGCGGACATGATGTGCACACGTCTTCGCTGCTCGGCACCGCACGAATCCTGAACGAAATCAAAAATGAATTTGAGGGCACCGTGCGTTTGATTTTTCAACCGGGGGAAGAAAAAAATCCGGGGGGTGCCTCATTCATGATCAAAGAAGGAGTGTTAGAGAATCCTAAGCCTGCTTCCATCATCGGGCAACATGTGTTTCCCTTATTGCCGGTGGGAAAGATTGGCTTTCGGGAAGGCATGTACATGGCCAGCAGTGATGAAATTTTTTTACGGGTAATCGGTAAAGGCGGGCATGGCGCCACACCCGAGCTAACCATCGATCCGGTGGTGATTGCTTCACACATCATCATTGCGTTGCAGCAGGTGATCAGTCGCAATGCTTCACCCAAACAACCTACCGTACTGACGTTTGGGAAAGTAGTGGCCGATGGCGCCACGAACATCATCCCCAATGAAGTAACGATTGCCGGAACGTTTCGCGCGATGGATGAAACCTGGCGCAAGGAAGGGCTTCAAAAAATAAAAACTATGGCTGAAACACTAGCCGAAAGCATGGGCGGAAAATGTGAAGTAAAAATTTCACACGGTTATCCGTTTCTGCAAAACAATCCTGAAGTAACCAAACGCATCCGGCAGGCAGCCGAGGCATATGTAGGAAAAGAAAATGTAGTAGACATTGACCTGACTTTAGGCAGTGAGGATTTTGCTTATTATTCGCAAGCGATTCCGGCATCCTTCTATCGTTTGGGTACACGGAATGATGCCAAAGGCATAACATCGTATGTGCACACCCCTACTTTTAATATCGATGAAGATGCCCTCTCCATCGGACCCGGACTGATGGCCTGGATGGCGGTGAAGGAGTTGGGACTATAATCCTATAATTATGTCTCTTAAAAAATTATTGTTCACTATTATTTTTGTTTCAGGAATACTCGGACTCCTTTCATTCACGTTTTTTTACAGAATCTTACCCTCCCTAACAAATAAAGATCAACTGGTTACGGTTCCAGATGTAAAAGGAATGAGTTTGGAAGAAGCAAAGAATTTCCTGAAATCTAAAGATCTTGATTTCAACATTTCCGACTCCGCATATGCTTTGGACTTAAAACCGTTAACCGTTTTAAAACAATATCCATCACCAAATGAAAAAGTTAAGATTAACCGAAAGATTAACCTGGTATTAAACTCACAAAATCCACCTGTGGTTAGTTTGCCAGCTCTAAAAGGAATGAGTCTTGATTTTGCGCTTCAGCAGATAAAATCCCTTGATCTAAAAATAAACACAATAGAATACAAACCAGACATAGCACATAATACGGTTATAGAAGTTAAAGTGAATGATTCTGTTGTGGCAGCTGGAGAAAAAATCAAAAAAGGAACATTTATTGATCTTATAATTGGCATGCAAACCGACAAATTCCCTATACCTGATTTTACAGGAATGGAGTTAGAGGATGCTGAAATTTTAATATTTGGTTTAAATCTTGAAACATCAAAGATTCATCCTGTTCAGGATGACAATAAGCTTTTAAATTCAATTCAAAGACAACTTCCACTACCTGGTGATACTGTTCGGCATGGTGACCAAATTGAGCTTTGGGTCTATAACCTCCGGAGATAGACTTAGAAGTGTCCGATTCAATTCTTCATATTAAATTTAACACTTCAGTAATTTTTCAATTCATAGATTTCTACATTTAAGCAAAAGCAACACCTTGGAACAACCGCTTCCACAAACGCCACTTCAACCTCAACCCCCGTATTGGGATCGGATTAGAAAAATCCTGTACATACTGGGTACGCTGGTGCTGTTTGTATTTGCGCTTGATTTGATGATCTCATCCCTGCAACACCTGGGGAAAACGGCTGCCGAAGCCATTCTATTGGCTACATCCAATCCCTTTACCGGATTATTTATCGGGTTGCTGATTGCCGCCATGCTGCAAAGCAGTTCCACGGCCACCAGTCTGGTGGTAGCCTTGGTGGCTTCCGGTTCCATTACCATCGACAGCGCCATACCGATTATTATGGGGGCCAACGTGGGCACCACCATTACCAGCACCATTGTTTCGCTTGGGTTTATCAATAAACGAAAAGAATTCAGGCGCGCTATTGCAGCCGGTACGTACCACGATTTTTTCAACATCCTAACGGTATCGATTCTCTTCCCGTTGGAGTACTATAATGGTATCCTATCCAATTTAGCCGGCTGGATTGCAGAAAACTTTTTCACCATCAGCAGCACCACACCATCAGGCTCCTTCTCACCTACCTTTCGTGGGTTCAGTCCGGTGATTGAGTTTTTGGTGAATACCATTCCAAGCGGATTTTTGCTGGCGCTGCTCTCAGTCGCCCTACTATTTGTTTCTATTCTGTTGTTTCGCAAGCTGATCTCCGGTTTGCTCATGGCCAGCTCACCCGAAAAATTCAGTCGCTTCTTTTTTAAGAACACATTCAAATCGTTTTTCTGGGGATTAGCCACTACCGCAGCCATCCGCTCCAGCACCATCACCACATCGGTTGTGGTTCCGATTGTGGCACAAAAAATTATTACGCTGCGTAAAGCGGTTCCGTTTATTCTTGGGGCAAACATCGGCACTACGGTAACAGCTTTCATTGCTGCCATCCTGAATTCAAGTTCATCAAGCGCCATCACCATCGCCATTGCACACTTTCTGTTCAACTTCATTGGTGTGCTCGTATTTTTTCCAATACCCATATTGCGTGACATACCCATCGCCATGGCTAATGGTATGGGCCGACTCACTACGCGGTACAGGCTGACCGGTTTTGTGTATCTCCTGGCGGTATTCTTTTTCATTCCGTTCTCCCTTATCTATCTGAATAAAGACTCTACGGAAGTATTGGAATTAACGTATTCAAAAATTAATCACCTCACTGGTGACAGTTCCACTTACCGCATCGTTTCCAAACAACAAATTCGCAGTCAGAGTGGCGAGTGGTTGATTTACAGACGCAACACCATCGATCCGGATGAAATACATCCGGTGTATAAAAAGAACAACGTGCTGTTCATCAACAAAGAGATGATTCTGTTCAATGAACCCGGCTTTTGCTGGGATGGTGAAAACCGTGAAGGAAAATATCAACTCTGTGTGGATAAAGTTTTACCTCGTTATGCGTTGAGTGAAGCCTTGAGTTTCGATTCTGTTTATGTGTATACGCAACGGTATTACAACCATCCTGATTCGGCCGTAAGCACGGTATACGTAAGCGCCCAATATCCCATTGTTTTGCAAAGCGTTCGTACACAGTATGGCAAGCCTGTAGAAACCCGTAAAATCACCCGATTTGAGCGCAAATAGCGCCTTTTTGAATCCCCTGAAAGTTCCGATCTTTGCATACCTTGTATCACCGTAAAGCGGAAACATGTTAAAAGAAACGCTACTGAAATTTTTTAAGCTGGAAGGACTGATCAACAACCTGACGGGCTACATAGAAACCCGGCTGGAGTTGGTGAAGTACGAATTGAAAGAAGACATAGCGCGGGCGATGGCCAAAATTGCTATCGTGATGGTGATTGCGCTTTTCTTCACGCTGTTTCTGCTCTTCATCAGCGTAACGGCTGCGTACCTGCTGGCTGAGCTGGTGGGGGTATATGGTGGTTTTGGTATTGTGGCAGGCGTTTACCTGATTTTACTGCTCGTGGTCATTTTCTTCCGCGAACCGATCAGTCATAAAATTGAATTGGAAATCAAAAAAACATTGAGGCATAAAAAACATCAACACCATGAAGGCGATGGAAACGGATGACCTGGTGAAAAGCCAGTTGCTGCAAAAAGCAGCACAACAGCGGCAGGAAATTGAAAGCGAAATGCACGAGATTACCGACCGCACAGAAAAAGTGTTAACCAATGCACTCATCATTGGCGGTGCGTTGGCCCTTACGTATTTTTTGGTTCGGGGATTTTCTGCTAAAAAGAAACGCAAGGCGCGCAAGGCAAAAGTAAAAGCTAAAGCCACTGAAGTTGATGGCGAAGAAGAAACCGAAGTATACGAAGCGTCTGGCCCATCGCAGATACTCAGCCAGATTGGAACAGCCGTAGCGTCACAAGCCACCATGATTTTGCTCGACCTGGCCAAAGAAAAACTGATGGAGTATTTACAGGCACAAGCCCAAAAGAAAGCGGATGAAAATTCTTGAGGCCTTAAAGGAAAATCAGAAGCTGGGTAAAAAATCCATTGCGGTTTTAATTGACCCCGACAAGGTAAGCGATGCTTCCGCCTTGCAACATCTCATTAACCTGGCCAGCGAAAACTGCATTGATTATTTTTTTGTAGGTGGTAGTTTGGTTACCACCACCAACCTGTCGGAGATCGTACAGCAGATCAAGCAAAGCGTAAATCTGCCGGTGATTTTGTTTCCCGGAAACTCCATACAAATTGAGCCTTCTGCTGATGGCATTTTGTTTTTATCACTCATCTCCGGGCGCAACCCTGAATTGCTGATTGGCCAACACGTAGTGGCTGCACCCATTGTGCGCAACACGCGCCTGGAAGTGCTGCCCACCGGGTATATGCTCATCAGCTCGGGCCGTACCACCTCGGTGGCCTACATCAGCAACACCACACCCATTCCAGACGATAAATATTCCTTAGCCGCCTGTACGGCTATGGCCGGTGAAATGCTGGGTTTGCAACTCATGTACCTCGATGCCGGCAGCGGTGCCGAAAAGGAAATCAGTGCGCGCATGATCAGCACCGTACGCAAAGCCATACACACACCGTTGATTGTGGGGGGCGGCATCAACACTGCCCAAAAAGCATTAACCGCCTTGGAAGCAGGTGCCGACATGATTGTGATTGGCAATGCCCTGGAAAAAGACCCAAACCTGCTCATTGAAATTGCCGATAAGGTGTATGAGTGGAATGAGAGTATGACTAAGGATATTTAAGGAATACATGCAATTGCGTGTATTTGGGAGTTGGTAGAAATTATCAGATGACCAAGAAAAGAAAAGAATCCTTAATTATTAATCTTAGCCCTGAGGACTATCAAATCTTTGATAACAGGATTAAGAAACCAATTACTTTTCAAGTTCCTGACGAGTTGAATGGTGATAGTTCTATGGTACTTCAGGAGACAAATGAAGTAAAATTAAAAAAAAAGCGACTAGATTTTTTTACACCAAATAATGTAGCAATCTTACTTTCTATATCAAGCCGTTCTCTGAAAAAAGCTAAAGATATTTTTGACTCTAAACTTAATCCGGACACGAGCACAATCGAACTTTCTAAAGCAACTAATAAACTTGAATTTCTTAAATTGATTTCTAAGGACGTTTGTGATTACATAGAAGAAATTCAAGCAAGTATTGTTTTTGCGTACACAGCATTAGAAGCATTTGCAAACCTCAGCATTCCCGAAGACTACTATCACATCCAAAGAGTTAATAATAAAGGAATTGATGAACGATACGACAAAACTGCGATTGAACGCTGGATTACTTTAAGTACTAAACTATCGACTATTTTACCTAAGGTTTATAAAACGAGAGCAATTGACAAGGATAAAAGTTGGAATCTTTTCGTCAATCTCGAAAGGTACAGACATGAAATAATTCATCAAAAATCAATTGAACATACAGAGTTTTACAAGCACTATTTTCAGAAGGACATATTTGACATTTGTACATGTGCAGAAAAAATAATTAAGTTTTTCTACGACAACCATTCTTTGGAGAAGTCTAATCCGTTATGGCCGTGGATAGTTGGAAAAGAAAAAGAGTTTCCGATTTTCAAAGGTGACTCAAAGAACTTCGAAGTCATTGGCAATATCTATGAGGGAAAAAAGAAAAAATAACTCAACCGTTGATTTCTGAAACCCCAGCCGTTGTTGGTGTTCTGCACCAACAACATATTCAAAGTTTGATAGTAGGCAAGTAAAATGAACACAAAATACACAACTATTTTTCTCTTTGCCCTTCTTACCTATCAATTGGGTTATGGACAAATAAATCTCTTAGACAGCTGCGGAATAGATTCCAATTCAGAATTAAATCGGTACGAAATTAGAGTTATTTATAGCCTGTTGTTCGCACCACGCTATTCAAAAAAGTCAGGAACCATAGATCCTAAGAACGGTTTTGATTTTACAGGCAAGAGAATGGCCTTCTTTTCATGCACAAAAGACAAAAACACAAATGGAAATGGATTCTTGTCGAAAAGTGAGTTTTTCGAATTTTTTAAACCTGCCTTTAAAGGTCATGCGGGAAATGGATTGATTGTTTTCAATGAAATAGAAAAAAAGGAATCAAATGGATTTGATGCGGTAATCATCATTGACTGTCCCTATCCGTATGTAACAACAAAAGAATTGGTATCTAAACTGGCCTTGAAATAAAGTATTGATGGTTAATTTAGCTTATGAACACCTAACTCCTTGTTTGTGAAGAGTACCAATAAGGGCGTGGGGAATTAACTGTGAAATCTTTAATGAAGCAACTCTAAACAATGTTCATAGGCTCATACATTTTTGAATTTTTAGGAGTGCTGGCGAAGTGGGTAATACAATTCCCTATTTGCTTTATTTTAAAGCGTAAGCGGAAATCATTCATCGAAATTTGGGATGGCCCTCCTTCGGTTGATGGAGCAGATAATCTCATGTATGGATTTTCAAATGTCTTTGTTGGGGTTATCGTTCTAATAGCACTCCTTAAGTTCATCCTATGGATGGGGTGGTGAGCAAAAATTAATAACATTCAACAAAATGAACCCACCAAGTGAATAAAAAATGAAGTTCGGATCGATTATAATTTACATTTATGGACTGGTGTTACTAGTTGGTTTAGGGTTGTCACTTAGGCAGATGGCACTGCTAAGGCAACTGTTTAAAGACAGAAAGCCTAGAGGACTTGAAACTTACAAATTTTTATGGCCCTTGTGGAAAAAGGAAACTTTGAAAAAACACTACGCAAGAAACTTAGATGAAGAAGTATTAATTGATAGGCTTGTAAAGCTCAGAACTATAAACACAATAATCTTTTCGCCATTCATTCTATTTTGGTTTGCGATTTTAATATTGGTTTTACTTACCCTGTAGTTTAATCAGCTTTAGAAATAGCATTGTATTTTACTTAAAAGCACTACAGTAAATTCCAAATGAAACCTTTACTTCTCCTACCCGTTTGTCAACCCTGACAAACTCCATATATCATGTCTAATACAAAACCCCTCCTCATCCTCGTAGCCGGACCGTACCGGTCGGGCACAAACGATAACCCCGAATTGATTGCCCAAAACGTAAAAGCCATGACCGACACCGCGCTTGAGCTTTACCGCAAAGGGCACATGCCGGTATTGGGCGAATGGTTTGCCTTGCCTTTGATTGAAGCTGCAGGGTCAAAAGAAATTGGTGATGACATCTTCAATGAAATTTTTCACCCGATCGCGGTTAAGCTGATTACGCACTGCGATGCTGTGTTGCGGATAGGCGGTGCTTCCAGCGGGGCCGATGAAATGGTTCGGGTTGGCAGGGAAAAGGGTAAACTTATTTTTTCCGATATCTCCGAAATATCCACCTTGCCGGGTAACTAACGGCCCGTTAACATGTTTTACTCTTAATCTAAAATAAAAACTGCCTCCATGCGACTTTCACGATAAGTAATCATCTATACCCGTACCCTACAGTTGAAAACACTTAAAAAAGCACTTATCGTGACATTCCTTATTCTTACAAGCCTGGCAGTGGCCCTAGTGTTGACTGCCTTTCTGTTCATTCGCTTCAGTCCGCAGTTTGGTGGTAAGCCCACGGCTGAACAGGTTAAGGTATTTGAAAATTCAGGGCACTACGTAAACGGCATTTTCGTCAACGAAATCCCCACGTCTATGGAAATGGGATTCGGCAAAATCATGTCGATTTTAAAAGATTACATAGTGGGTGTGCCGAACCAGACACCCAAAGATCCACTGCCTGTATTGCCGGTTGATTCGCTGACCATCGCAAACAAACCCGACACGCTAACGCGACTCACCTGGTTTGGGCATTCATCTTTCCTGCTGGAGATAAATGGGAAAAATATTTTGATTGATCCGATGTTTGGTCCTGCGCCATCGCCACATCCCTGGTTAGGCAAAAGTCGTTTTACCCAAGGCTTGCCCATTGCCATTGAAAAGCTCCCGCATATTGATGCGGTGATTTATTCGCACGATCATTATGATCACCTCGATTATGAATCGGTACAGAAGCTGAAAGGAAAAGTAAGTAAGTTTTATACCCCGCTTGGTGTCGGTGCTCACCTGCGCGCATGGGGTGTTTCCTCGGCTGAAATTCACGAACTCAATTGGTGGGAAGAAATAAAACACGAAGAGTTGACATTCGTGTGCGCACCCGCACGACATTTTTCCGGCAGGGCATTTGGTGATCGGTTTGCTACGCTGTGGGCATCGTGGATCATTCAAAGCAGCCAACAAAATATTTTCTTTAGTGGCGACAGCGGGTATGGCCCTCACTTTAAAACCATTGGTGAGAAGTATGGTCCGTTTGATTTTGCCATGATGGAATGCGGACAATATGATGCCCGCTGGGCCAACATCCACATGATGCCGGAAGAAACCGCCCAGGCAGCGGTTGATGTGAAGGCTAACGTGATGATGCCCATCCATTGGGGCACCTTTGTGTTGGCGCTTCATACCTGGAAAGATCCGATTGAACGAGTAACCAGAAAAGCAGCGGAACTCAACATGCCAGTTGCCACACCCCGTATTGGCGAACCCATTGTACTCAACCATCCGGAAATGCCTGCAAAAAAATGGTGGGAGGAAATTCAATAGTTCATAGATTGGGCTATGAATCAACAACCGCGCATAGTAACCCTCACCGAAAAGAAACTGATCGGCAAGCGCATCACCACCAGTTTAGTGAACAACCGAGCCGGTGAACTATGGCGCAGTTTCATGCCGCATCGAAAGCAAATTAGCAATCCTGTTTCCGCTGATCTCTTTTCACTTTCGATATACGATCCGGAATATTTCAACGCCTTTAATCCGGCACGCGAATTTGAAAAGTGGGCGTTGATTGAAGTAACGGATTTCAATAGCATGCCTTCAGGAATGGAACCCTTTACCCTACCGGGTGGACAGTATGCCGTTTTTGTGCATAAAGGATCGCATGAAGATGTAAGCACATTTCAATACATTTTTTCAACGTGGCTTCCACAAGCACCTTATGTGTTGGATGATCGGCCACATTTTGAATTACTTGGGCCCAACTACAAGCAAGGCTCACCGGATTCGGAAGAGGAAATTTGGATACCGGTAAAACCGAAAAGTATAAAACCATAATCAAGTGGTTAGTCTTTATCATCATAATACCGATCTACAATATGCTGACTGATCATCCGGTACAGTTCGGCAAGTTTCGGATCATCCGCTAAAAATTGCAGGTGGTTATCCAGCGTTTCGAAATCGCCACGTCTTGCAGGGCCGGTTTGAGCCTGTGCAGGCCCGATCGATAAACTCTTGTTGATGGTTTCGGCAATCAAGGGTTTTAGCCAATCGAAATCCAGGTCGTGTTGCTCAGCAATGTCGTTTGAAAGTCGCAGCATGTGGTTGGTGAAATTGGAGGCAAACACAGCGGCCACATGCAAGGCTTTGCGCGATGGAGAATCAATGGTGTGCACATGCTTGCTGATGGCCTCCCCCATTTTCAACAAGATGCGCTCCACGTCATCCGATTCACTCTCCACAAAAACAGGAATGTCTTTGAAGTCAACTTTGCGGTTTTTACTGAAGGTCTGCAACGGATAAAACACGCCAGTGTCGGGTGTGGCTGCGTAACCCAACCGACTTAAAGGCTGACTGCCCGAAGTGTGTAAGAGAATAGCTTCATCGGGTAAAATGATTTCACGCGCGATGTCTTCAATGGCATCATCCGAAACGGCAATGATAAAAATACGGGAAGGACTCGTGGAAAAATCCAACGTAGCTTTTACTTCCGCTTCATACAACCGTTGCACCAATGCTTCCGCGTGTGCCGGATTTCGGCTGTACACTTCACGCACGGCATAGCCGGCATTGTCCAGCGCAGGCGCCAGATGCCACGCCAGATTTCCTGATCCCGCAAACGATACCGAATAACTCATCGCGACTAAAATTAGAGAATTACCTGACGTAAATCATCCTCAGGGTGTTAACTTGTATAGTTATTTGTGCTGATCAATAAATGTTTTGTTATGTACCCCAAGATAGTCTCAGCCCGCGAAGCCGTTAAAGCCATTCAATCCGGAAACCGTGTGTTTGTGCATGGCAGCGCAGCCACACCCCAGTTCCTGTTAAAAGCCCTTGCCAAACGGGCACACGAATTAAAAAATGTTGAACTGATAGCCGTTAGCACATTAGGAGAATTGGAATTGGCCAAGCCCGAATACGCTGAAAGTTTCTACATCAATTCCCTGTTTGTTTCGTCCAACATCCGGGGTGCCATCAATGAAGGTCGCGGAAATTATATTCCCATCTTCCTTAGCGAGATTTCCAAACTTTTTGAGAAAGGTCTTCTTCCGATTGATGTTGCCCTGTTGCACATTTCACCACCTGATAAACATGGTTTATGTTCTTTGGGAGTTTCAGTTGATGTGGCTCGTGCAGCCGCCAAACATGCCAAATACATCATTGCGCAGGTAAACCCGAAAATGCCCCGCACGCATGGCGATGGCTTTATCGATATTCATCAGATTCATGCGCTGGTTGAAACCGATGACAACCTGCCCGAAGTAAATTATGCCGATTCGATTACCGAGTGCGACAGAACGATTGGAAAATATGCAGCCGAACTGGTGGAAGATCGAAGCACGCTGCAAATGGGCATTGGTGCCATACCCGATGCGGTATTGCAAAGCTTAACACATTGCAAAGACCTTGGCATTCACACCGAAATGTTTTCAAATGGAGTAATGGATCTGGTAAAGCGTGGCGTGATCACCAACAAGTACAAAAAGAAACACCGCGGCAAAACGGTTACCTCGTTTATGATTGGCAACCGTGACCTATATTCGTTTGTGGATGACAATCCGCAATTTGCTTTTCTTGAAGCCGAATATGTGAACGATGGAAGAATCATCCGCACCAACCCGAAAGTGGTGGCCATTAATAGTGCCATTGAAATTGACATCACCGGCCAGGTGTGTGCCGATTCAATTGGAACATATCAATACTCAGGTGTAGGCGGACAAATGGATTTCATCCGGGGTGCTTCGCTTTCAGAAGGTGGTAAACCGATTATTGCCTTAGGTTCAGCCACTAAAAAAGGCACCTCCAAAATTGTTCCTTACCTGAAGCAAGGTGCAGGCGTGGTAACCACACGCGCACACATGCATTACGTGGTAACGGAATATGGAGTAGCATACCTGTACGGAAAGAATTTGCGTCAGCGGGCATACGAACTCATGCGCATTGCACACCCCGATCATCGGGAGGCGCTGGAACAGGAAATTATCAAACGTTTTGGAAGCAACGTTTACGCCATGCAGTAATCAGGCTTCTACGTTGTAGAGTTCAGCAAGTTTCTCAACGGCAAAGTCAATTTCTTCTGCTGTATTGTATTTACTGAAAGAAAAGCGAACAGCTGCACGTTTTGATTGCGGATATAATGCCGCCAACACATGGGAACCCGTAGTGGCTCCGCTGGAACACGCACTGCCACCTGAAGCCGAAACACCTTGCAGGTCAAGGTTAAACAACAAGAGGCTGCTGTCGTCTGTCTCGGGTAAACTTACGTTCAGCACGGTGTATAAACTTCTCTCCAGGTTATCAGAATCACCATTGAAGAGCACACCCGGAATATTTTCTTTCAGCTTTTTAATCATGCGCGACTTCAACGCGGTGATGTGCTTCATATGCTCATCCATTTCGCGGTAAGCAATTTCCAATGCCTTCGCCAAACCGATAATGCCGTATACATTTTCGGTTCCGCCACGCATGTTGCGTTCCTGCGCACCACCATGAATAAACGAATGAATTTTTTTGTCTTTACGGATGTACATGAAACCTGCACCTTTCGGGCCATGAAACTTATGCGCACCGGCTGTCATGCCACACACTTTTAATGAACGCATATCATGATGATAGTGCCCCACGGTTTGTACCGTATCGGAATGAAAAAATGCACCGTAAGTTTCGCACAATTCTCCAACACGATTTATATCCAACAGGTTGCCGATTTCATTATTCGCATGCATCAACGACACCATGGCATTCGGATATTTTTTCAATAAGGCTTCCAGGTCACTCATGTCAACGTGGCCTTTTTCATCGAGCTTCACCATGTGCAGTTCGGCCTTGCCATGGCTGGCCAGGTTTTCAAGCGTGTGCGTTACCGCATGATGTTCGATGGGGGATGAAATGATGTGTTTGATGTTATAGGTTTCCGCAGCACAGGTCAGGATAGCATTGTCGGCTTCGGTACCACCCGAAGTGAAAATGATTTCACCGGGTGAGCAATGCAGTAGTTCTGCAATCTTTTTACGTGACGACTCGATGGCCGCGCGCACCTTGCGCCCGTGGGCATGTGTAGAGGATGGATTGCCAAAATCTTCGAGCATGAAGGGCTTCATGGCTTCAAAAACTTCGGGGTCGAGAGGGGTGGTAGCCGCGTTATCGAGGTAAATGCGCATGTTTTCAAACGATTTCGGGGCAAAAATAACACTCTTTATGGATATGGATAGGGTGAAAATCACATTCAACCCCAAAGGGATTGGTGATTATTATCATAAACTGCCTTGAGCTGCGCTCAAGGCTTTGAACATTAGAGCCCTTCGGACTCCTTCGATGGACAGCAACTAAGAAGTGAATCTAATGACAAGTCCGGAGGACTTGATGTTTTAACTAGGGTGCAATCGATGGACAAAAGCAAAATACCCAACAACAACCTGAAAGCCTGACTGCCGGAGGCAGGGGTTGAATGTCAATCTTACTTACCGTCAATTGCACTCCGGATATCACCCATAATTCGCTTTGCCAACGCATCCGCTTTTTTGGAATCCTGAGATTCGGCATAGATGCGGATGATGGGCTCTGTGTTGGATTTGCGTAAATGCACCCACTCCTTACTGGCTTCGAAATCAATCTTTACGCCATCCGCTGTGTTGATTTTTTCATGCATGTATTTCTTTTTAACAGCTTCCAGCACAGCATCCACATCAATGCCGGGTGTGAGTTCAATTTTATTTTTTGAAATAAAATAATCCGGATAGGTTTTTCGTAAAGCAGAGGCTTTCAATCCGGATTTTGCGAGATGTGATAAAAACAAGGCAATGCCCATCAGCGCATCACGACCGTAATGCAATTCAGGAAAAATCACGCCACCATTTCCTTCACCACCAATAACGGCTTTTGTCTCCTTCATCACATTCACCACATTCACCTCACCGACTGATGCCGCTGTATATTTTCCGCCTGCTTGCTCAGTCACATCGCGTAATGCACGCGTTGACGATAAATTGGAAACCGTATTCCCTTTCTTCTTTTTGAGAATATAATCAGCAACAGCCACCAGCGTATACTCTTCGCCAAATGGTTTCCCATCTTCCTGCACCAGGGCAAGGCGATCCACATCCGGATCAACCACAATACCGAGGTGACACTTACTTTTCTTTACCGCAGCACAAATGGCTTTAATATTTTCAGGAAGCGGTTCAGGATTGTGTGGGAATTTACCGTTAGGCTCACAGTACAACTCCACTACTTTTTTCACGCCCAGTTTTTTCAACAACAAGGGCACTGAAATACCACCGGTCGAGTTAACCGCGTCCACAGCAATCGTAAACTTTGCTTTCTTGATTGCGTTCACATCCACCCACTTGCTTTTTAAAATCAGGTCGATGTGTTTTTTGATGTACGAATCGTTGCGGGTATACTTTCCTAGTTTGCCGACTTCAGTAAATGAAAATTCTTCTGCTTCGGCAATACGCAATACTTCTGCCCCATCGGCAGCCGAAATAAATTCTCCTTTTTCATTCAGCAACTTCAGCGCATTCCATTGTATGGGATTATGACTGGCGGTTAGGATAATGCCTCCACCTGCTTTTTCAAGTGGCACTGCAATTTCTACCGTTGGCGTGGTGGATAATCCAAGATCAATTACATCTAATCCCAGACCTTGTAACGTAGAACAAACCAACGCGCTCACCATCTCGCCCGAAAGACGGGCATCGCGACCGATCACCACTTTTTTTCCTTTGCGCGCGATGATCCAACTGCCATAGGCGGCTGCAAATTTTACAACATCAACAGGAGTTAAGTTATCACCGGGTTTACCACCAATGGTACCCCGGATGCCGGAAATGGATTTGATTAATGACACAGGTATCGGATTAAGAAATCTGCGTCAAAGATAGTTTTGTAAAGGCTTTTGAGACTCGGTAATCAGACTTTTTTCACATTGGGCATTGCCGGGGGCTCTCCACCCGGGTTGCCGCAAGCCTGATCAGCAGCGCTGAGGGTTTTGCCACAGAAGTTGCAAGTCTCCCCATCCTTATTCAAAAAAGGACTTTGCGATGCGCAGGTTCCTTTGAATTCACCGCCTTTGATGAAAATCAAACGCACCGACATCAGGATAAAAAACAGGGCCAGAACACTAAGGGTAAGTAAAAAGACAGCCATGATAAAACAGGATTGATGAATACAGGTATTTTTTACCTTGCACAAAGATACAACAACACCGTTGTCTGATAAGTTTACGTGTAATGAAAAAACCATTTTCAACACCCGACCCCAACAGAGCATCCAAATTGGAGGCTTTTAACCGCCTGCTCACCACCATGAATGAACTGCGCGAAAACTGCCCGTGGGATAAAAAACAAACCCTGGAAAGTCTGCGCCACCTGACTATTGAAGAAACCTACGAACTTTCCGATGCCATTCTGGAGGGTGATTTGAATGAGGTGAAAAAAGAGTTAGGAGACCTGATGCTGCATAATGTATTCTATGCACGAATTGCTTCCGAGAAAGGTGCATTTGATATAGCCGATGTGATGAATGCCATCTGCGATAAACTGGTGGAGCGACACCCGCATATTTATGGCGATGTAGTGGCCAACGATGAAGAAACAGTGAAAGCAAACTGGGAAAAAATAAAACTCAAATCAGGAAACAAATCGGTGTTGGAAGGCGTGCCCAAATCACTGCCTGCCATGGTAAAAGCCATTCGTATACAGGATAAAGCCCGTGGCGTTGGGTTCGATTGGGAAAAGAAGGAGCAGGTGTGGGAAAAAGTAGAAGAAGAAATGCGTGAATTCAAAAATGAATTCAACGCTACGGAAGCAGAAAAAATCGACAAAGAAAAAGCTACTGCTGAATTTGGCGATCTGCTGTTCTCGCTGGTAAATTATGCCCGCTTCATCAACATCGACCCGGAAGAGGCACTGGAGCGTACCAATAAAAAATTTATAAAGCGCTTTCAGTATCTTGAAACTGAGTCGGCTAAAGATGGAAAGAAGTTGGGGGAAATGACCCTTGATGAGATGGATGTGTATTGGGAAAGAGCCAAAAAGTTGGCCGTAAGCAGCGGACAGAATACGATTTGATTTTGTTGAAATATGACAACCCTTTTACTTAACCTGATGCTGGGGCCGCTCATTCTTGTGCTGGCCGTTTTGTTTAAACGTTTTCCGGCAAAAAAGATTAATCACATCTACGGGTATCGTACGCCCCGTTCGATGAAAAGTCAGGAAGCGTGGGATTGTGCCAACCGCTATTCATCAAATGCCTTTGTGGTTATTGCCGCATTCATCTGTTTGGTGCAGGTGGTGTTGTGGTCGCTATTGCCTGCCAACGATGCCATTCTCTGGACAACCGGAGTCTTGGTGGCTGGTGTAATTGCGGTTATCCCCCTCACCGAGGTGCATCTGAAAAAGAGTGGATTTTAAATTTACTTCTCTCGGAACATCTTTTTTACGAACCGCTGAAAGGGGTTCCTGCTTACCTCTAGTTCAATAGCATATTTTACTGCGGGTGCTGAAAGCAATATCGTGGTGATAACTGTGAGCAATATCGCCACGAAAATTTCTTCGCTGATTAATCCGGCCTGCAAGGCAATCGTACTCAATATGATTTCGAGTGTACCGTGTGTATTCATACCCATACCGACAGCCAATGATTGAGAGGTCTTCAGTCCGCTTATGCGCGCACCGACCGTTGCACCGATTCCTTTTCCGATGAAGGCGAGAATGAAAATAACCACTACAAGTGGTAAGCTGAAGCTCACGACTAAATTGAGGTAAAGTCCAATCGACACAAAAAACAATGGCGCGAAAATGTTATTGATAAACTGATGCAGAATTTCTTTGGCGCGTTCGCTCATGTGTTCTGAATCGCCCAACACCACGCCCGCAATAAAAGCTCCGAAGATGGCGTGAATACCAATGTACTCAGTAAAAGCAGCCGATAAAAAGCAAAGCACGAGCGACAAAGAGAGTAACCCACCCGGCCAGGCCAGAAAACGGTTAACGTATGGTAGCAAATAATTGATAATGCCCCGTCCAATCGTAAGCATGATGCCGGTGAATCCAATCGTCATCCAAATGGTACGACTTAATGAATGTTCCTGATGTCCGCTTCCCATCATGGTTAAGATGATGCTGAAGATCATCCAGCAAACCAAGTCCACAATCATGGCGCTGGAAATAATCAGCATACCCATTGAGCTTTTGAACAGATCCAGATCCATTAAAATTCGTGCGATAACCGGAAGAGCGGTCATGCCCATCACGGTAGCCATGAACAGAGAAAATATCAGCGCATCATCTTCTGCCACGCCAAAAAATTGAGGGGTGGTATAGGCCACCAGAAATCCAACAATAAATGGAATTACCAGTGAGAAGAAACTTACCACAAGCGATTTCTTGCCTTGCTGCCAAACAATATGCAGGTCTACTTCGAGGCCAGCAATAAAAAGCAACAACACAATAGAAAGCTGCACCAGCCCATCCAACACCAGTCGCGACAAGCCTTCCATCGGAAACAAGCTGTTAAAAAAATCAGGTGCTACCGCGCCCAATAAGGTTGGTCCCAACACAATGCCGGCAATAATTTCACCCAACACAGCGGGCTGCTTAACTCTTCGCGCCAACTCAGCAAAGAACCTGCTGCAGGCCAGCAACACGCCAAGCTGCACCAGCAACAAAATAATTTCTTTTGAGGTAAGCTTATCCATGCGCGTGCTCTTTACCGGGGTTTACAATAAGCAGGTTACAAGGCAATTCAGCGAACACATACTCCAGGTCGTGCGGAAATATCCGATCTAGTAGCATTAGTCTGCGGGGCGGTGCTGAGACTATCAACAGGTTTGCATTCTTTCGTTTAGCAAACTGCGCCAATTCAAAACCCGATTTTCCGGATAATATTTTAATGTTGATTTTTAATCCCGCATGATTAGCCTTCCCCAACAATCGCTGCACATGATCGATCTCGTCTTCTACCAGTTTATGCCTGAGTTGTGTATATTCTTCCTCAGTAGCCTGATCGGCTGAAGACATGGAGAGACCATAAAGCTTTACTTCGCGTGCTACGTGCAGCCACCGCGCGTGTTCACGATTGGCAAATACACATGCCTGTCGTAAGGTTTCCTGTGTCAATACATGATCATCTGCGCTCACCACAATGTTATCAAAAGATGCTGGTGTAACAGAAGGTTGAATTAATGTTAACACCGAACAATTTGCTTTGCGTAAAATTTTACGCGCAATGGAACCCACATAGTGTTGCACCAATCCCTCCTTGCGCAACGCCCCCGTAACCAGTAAGTCAATCTGTTGCTCCTGACAAGTTTTCAGAATTTCGTTGGCCGGTTTTCCTTTGCGCCAACACACCGTAACATCAGCTGCCGACAGGTTATGTTTGCTTAACAATTTATCTAATGTGTGCTTCTCTGTATCACCATGCTCCCCCACATGAATCAGCACAAGTTCAGCCTCCCAGGTATTTTTCAACCGAATGGTTTCAGCCAGCATGGCTTCCACACGCGGAGAAAAGGCAATGGCCAGACCGATCTTCTTGAATAGCGGAGTCACAGCAATAAATTAGTCAGTTAATGATACGCAAGATAATTGATAATCCCGGCATAACTTCCGTGAATCGATTTTAGCAATTGAATTTAGTTTTTTACTTTCAAGCGAAAGGATTTAAGCATGCGATCAAGACCGTTGCGGGATTTCATCATCGGAAAAACAATCATCCCTTCGCTCAAGCTGTATAAACAGGCATTGTTGCGGGGGCAGATTGCCTTGATGATGTTTTTTACCGGTATTGGTTATGTAGGAATTGACATAGCCTACTCGATATACCGCAACGTGCCGATGTATTCACTCATTGCTGCGGTTGGACTGCTTGCCTTTTTTTTGAACCGGGCCCGCCATTACCGCTTAGCCACTATCGTCATCACCCTTTCAGCCAATATCATTATCTATTTATTTGCGGCTTCTGAACCACCATCCAGTGGTGTTTATATTTTCTTTTTACCTGTCGCACTCTCTTCTATTGTTTTGTTTAGTTATCAGGAGTGGTATTATGCTTTTGGGTTTGTGATCCTTGGCGTAACCCTTTTTTTACTAGCCTTTCTATCCGACTTCACCATTCTGCCCGAGGTGCCTGGTACAGATGCTACTGACGATTTGTATTTTCTGATCAATTATGTAATCGCAACTACGGTTTCGGTATTGATTATTTACTTTCTCATCAACATCAATTACCATGTTGAAAAGTCGCTACGGGAAAATGAATCACGGCTACTTCAACTCACAGAAGAATTAAAACAAAGCAACACGGAGCTTGATCGGTTTGTATACAGTGTTTCGCACGATTTGCGTGCGCCCCTTAGTTCACTGATGGGCCTGGTAACACTTGCTGAAAAGACAACAAACGCAGAGGAAACCGCAACGTTGCTTTCCATGATGCGCAACCGCATCGATGCCCAGGAAAAATTCATTCGCGATATTATTGACTACTCCCGAAATGCACGACTGAACCACGACCCCGAAGACACAAACCTGAACGACATCATTCGGGAGATCATGGATAACCTGCGCTATGCTGAAGAAGTATCATCGGTAAAAATAAAAACCGACATTCCGGAAAACTATTCCCTGAAAACCGACAAAGTCCGCCTTAAAATTGTGCTGAACAACCTGGTTTCGAATGCACTGAAATATCACGATCGCCATAAGGCCGAACGTTATGTGCGCATACAGGTGCAAAATGAAAACAACCATTGCGAAATTCTGGTGGAAGACAATGGTGTTGGCATAAAGCCCGATCACCATGAGAAAATATTCGATATGTTTTACCGGGCATCCGAAAACTCAAAGGGATCGGGCCTCGGATTGTACATTGCCCGTGAGGCCGTAAAGAAGCTGGGAGGCCAAATCACTGTGGAATCGGAGCTGGGAAAGGGCACCCGATTCAGGATTATACTGCCTAAAAATTAAATCCTACTCATTTTCGATCCACAGGCCTCAAAAACCTTAAAATCTTCAAAGAATCTTGCATCCACCATATCCGGTGGCAGATGAAAACTTTCGGGCGGATGCCTTAAAATACCTTTGCACGTTGGTTTTAATAACAGTATGAAAAGGGCTATCCGTAACCTCATAATAGGCAAAAACAATTACATCGATTCGTGGACGGAGTACCGGCAGGTGATCCTTTCGGGGCACTTTGCGCTGATCGCGATCATGGTGTGCTTCATCTATACGCTAATTGATCTAAGTTGGGATTTATACAAACCCATACCCGTATACCTGTTTTGTATTGGTATGCTCAGTCTGGCAATCGGGCTGCACAGAAGAGGAAAGCATTGCACCGCCTACTACATTATTTTTCCTACACTCAATTTTGTGGTTTACCTGTTTGCTTCAAGCGAAGCCCCGGCAACGGGAGCCTACATTCTGTTTATACCCATAGCGCTGGGCGCCTTTGCTGTGTTTAATTACAAGCAACGGTTTATAGCCGTTAACCTGGCCGCACTAACGTATAGTTTGTTTGTGCTGGCCTACTTTGGCGATTTCTCCATCTTACCAAAGCGGATGTACTCCGAGCAGGAATTGATGGCCAATTTTCTGATCAATTTTGCCGTGGCACTGCCCACTTCCATCCTTGCCATTTATTTGCTGATCAGTTTGAATCATCATAACGGTCGCGAGTTGGTGAACAGCAACCGTATGCTTAAAAAACTCAACGAAGAACTTGACCGCTTTGTGTACAGCACATCGCATGATTTGCGGGCTCCGTTATCGTCTGTTGCCGGATTGATTAATCTGGCGAGAGACAACGAAAATCCGCAAGAGGTAAAGCGGTACCTGGGCATGATGGAGAGCCGGGTGAACACGTTGAATAAATTTATCAAGGACATCACCGACTATTCCCGAAACAACCGCCTGGAGATTACACGCGAAAGAATTCGGGTACATGAATTGGCTAACGAGATTTGGGAAGCACTGAAATATACACCTGAAGCGCAAGTGATTACGTTTAAAAATGAAATTCCGGAAGACCTGATCATTCAAAGTGATACCCGAAGGATTCACGTCATTCTTTCCAATTTGATTTCCAACGCCATCCGCTATCACGATTTGCGAAAAGAAGAACCGTACATTCGCCTGCAACACCATGCCGTTAACACCTCACACTCCTTTAGTGTAGAAGATAATGGCCAGGGCATTGCCCCTGAAATTCAAAAGCGGGTGTTCGATATGTTCTACCGGGGCAATGAATCTTCGCAGGGTTCGGGGTTAGGACTCTATATTGTAAAGGAGACTACTTCCAAACTGGCCGGATCAATTCACTTAAATTCCCATCCCCGAAAGGGCAGCACCTTTACCTTTACAGTGCCGGCTTAATAGCTTCTGCGGAAGTTTTTGGGAGAATCCGGTAATCATTCACCCAAGTCTTATATTTGCGCCTTATGGCGAATCAAGAAGACAACCTGTTTAAGAATGTGATCGCCCATGCCAAGGAGTATGGGTTTATTTTTCCTTCCAGCGAGATTTATGACGGACTCAGTGCCGTGTACGACTACGGTCAGAATGGCGCAGAACTGAAGAATAATATTAAGGAGTACTGGTGGAAATTCATGACCATGCTCCACGAAAACATTGTGGGCATCGATGCCGCCATTTTCATGCACCCCACTACCTGGAAAGCCTCCGGCCACGTAGATGCGTTTAACGATCCGATGATCGATAATAAAGATTCGAAAAAGCGCTACCGTGCTGATCAGCTGATTGAAGGCTACATTGAAAAGTTGGAAGAAAAAATTGAAAAGGAAGTTGAAAAGGCTGCCAAACGCTTTGAAAACTTTGATCGCAACATGTTTGTGACTACCAATGCGCGTGTGATAGAGTATCAAAAAAAGATTGATGAGGTAAATGACAAAATGAAAGATGCGTTGGGTTCCGGAAACATGGAAGCCCTGAAGCAACTGATCATTGACCTGGAAATAGCCGATCCGATTTCCGGCTCGCGCAACTGGACAGATGTACGCCAGTTCAACCTGATGTTTTCAACAGAAATGGGCTCGGTAGCCGATGATGCCAACAAGATTTACCTCCGCCCCGAAACGGCTCAAGGGATTTTTGTAAACTTTTTAAACGTGCAAAAAACCGGGCGCATGAAAATACCGTTCGGCATCGCGCAAATTGGTAAAGCATTTCGAAATGAGATTGTAGCGCGCCAGTTCATTTTCCGTATGCGCGAATTTGAACAAATGGAAATGCAGTTTTTTGTGAAGCCGGGCGAAGAAATGAAATGGTACGAGTTCTGGAAGGAGAAGCGCATGAAATGGCACAAAGCGCTCGGCTTGGGTGAAGAGAACTATCGCTTCCACGATCACCTGAACCTGGCGCACTACGCAAACGCAGCTTGTGATATCCAGTTCAATTTCCCGATGGGCTTCCGCGAGCTTGAGGGCATTCATTCACGCACCGACTTTGACTTAAAAAGCCACGAAAAATACAGCGGCAAAAAACTGCAGTACTTTGATCCGGAAGACAATCAGAATTACATACCATATGTAGTTGAAACTTCCATTGGTCTCGACCGGATGTTTCTCGCTGTACTTTCTACTTCATACAAAGAAGAAAAACTGGCCGATGGCAGTGAGCGTGTGGTGTTGCGTATTCCTGCCCCGTTGGCACCCAACAAGGTTGCCATACTTCCGCTCACCAAAAAAGACGGGCTTCCTGAAAAGGCGATGGAAATCATGAACGAGTTGAAATTTCATGTGCGTTGCTTCTATGAAGAAAAAGATGCCATTGGAAAACGCTACCGTAGGCAGGACGCCATCGGCACCCCCTACTGTGTAACGGTTGATCACCAAACGCTTCAGGACAACACCGTAACCATTCGCCACCGCGATACGATGGAACAGGAACGCGTTCCGGTCAGCTCGCTAAAGGATACGCTCACACAAGCTTGTTCCATCAATAACATCCTGAAAAGGATTTAATATCAACGCATGGTTTTCTTCATTGTGGTAGTAGGTTTCATTGTTGTAGTGGTCTACTACCGCAATCAACTGGAAGTTGCCTATGAAGAAGTGGGTCGGATGACTGCGCCTATTCGTTCAACTATTCTCCCGTTTCCCAACCACTACAAAGAAATCTTACAGAAATACTTTGGGTACTACAACCGGCTGAACACGCAACAACAACATGCGTTTGAGCAGAAGCTGCTCTACTTTATCATGAGTAAGAAATTTATTCCGCGCCAGTTCAGACCGGTTACGGATGAAATGAAAGTGATGATTGGTGCGTGTGCGGTCCAGTTGACATTCGGTTTGCCGCGCGTGTACCTGCAACACTTCGATAAAATTCTGATTTATCCTACCGATTACTATTCTTCCATAAGCAAACGTTTTCATAAAGGCGAAGTAAACCCAGCCTTTGGTGCGATTGTGTTAAGCTGGAAAAGTTTTGTGGATGGATACATCTATACAAATGATTCCGTTAACCTGGGATTGCACGAAATGGCGCATGCTCTTCGCTTAGAGAACATCATTCACAACGATGAATACAATTTCTTTGATGATGCGTTGGTAGAACAATTTGACACGTATGCGCGTCAGTTGTGCAGCCTCCCTTCTTCAGAAGATACATTTCTGCGCGCCTATGCTTGTGCCAACCCACATGAATTTTTTGCCGTGGCTGTAGAGAACTTTTTTGAACGACCAGCCGAGTTTAAAAACGCCTTGCCGGAGGTTTACGCCATCCTTGCCAAACTGCTTAATCAGGACCCCATTCTTCACTTTTCATAGGGTAAAAACCCTGTAAATCATTAGCTTTGGAGCTTAATTTCCGCATCCAGACACCAATTCACCATGTGGACATCCCTTGCGCACTTTATTATTTCGTACCGGCTTCCGCTCTTCATTTTAATTGCAATCATCACGGTTTTCATGGGCTACCATGGTCGAACTGTAGAGATGAGTTACGATTTCAGGGGCACGGTACCTGCCAATGATCCTGAGCAGGTTTTTTTCGATCAGTTCAAGCAACAATTTGGTGAAGATGGTGGCATTGTTGCCGTTGGATTGAAAGACAGCACCATCTATCAATACAAAAATTTCGAAAAGCTGCGTGAGTTTTGTGTCTCCGTTCGGCAGATACCCGGTGTGAATGAAGTGATCTCGCTTCCGCAAATCAAAATGATTGAGAAAGACACCGCGCAGAAAAAATTCAACCTCGTTGACATTTTTCCCGGCAAAATAAAAAGTCAGGAAGAGCTAGACAGTTTATTAATTGAAGCCAAAAAACAAAAGTTCTACCTCGGGCAAATTGTCAATCAGCAAAATGGAGCAATCGCCATTCTGATTTCGATAAACAAGGAATACCTGAACTCCGTCCGCAGAATGGACGTGACGAACGAAATCATTGAACGTGGTGGCCACTTCAAGGAAAGCACAGGAATAGAATTGCATTATGCCGGACTTCCGTTTGTGCGTTCAGTGATTGCACAACGGGTGAGTGCAGAACTAAAAATTTTCCTGGCCCTATCAGTTGTAGTTACCGGAATCATCCTGTTGATTTTCTTCCGCTCATTCCGCGCCATGATCTTTCCGTTGCTGGTGATCGGTATCGTGGTGGTGTGGGTGCTTGGAACAATTGCATTGTTTGGCTTTAAGATCACCTTACTAAGTGGAATGATTCCCCCCATCATTGTGGTAATCGGAATACCCAATGCCATTTACCTGATGAATAAATACCACGCAGAGTTTGCTGCGCACGGCAACAAAATGCTGGCTATCAGTCGGGTAATTCGTAAAGTAGGTGTAGCAACCTTTCTGACTAATCTTACAACAGCGATTGGCTTTCTTGTATTACTAACTGCCGACATCACCATACTTCGTGAGTTTGGTATTGTAGCGGGTATTAATGTGATGGCCACCTTTGTGGTGAGCTTGATTTTAATTCCCGGTGTGTTCTCGTGGATGCCACCACCATCGGCAAAGCATTTACGTCATCTTGATTTCAAACTGATTGATACACTCTTAACCGGAATTGATTTAAGTGTACACCGTCACCGCGCCATGATTTACTCCATTACCATTGTATTGGTTGGCTTTGCAGTGATTGGCATGTGGCGCATCCACACGGTTTCGTTTATGGTGGATGATCTGCCAGAGAACAGCACGGAAAAACAAGATCTGAAATTTTTTGAAGAACATTTCAGCGGAGTGATGCCGCTGGAAATGGTGGTGGACACCGGAAAACGCAGGGGCGTAATTGATGTAAAGAACCTGCAAAAGATTGACGAGTTCGAACTGTTTTTGGATTCACTCCAACCCATTTCAAAACCGGTTTCTATTGTAAGTTTTGTAAAAGCTGCCAAGCAGGCGTTTTATAACAACAACCCGGCACGCTACTCCTTACCCGATAATCGCGAGCGTAATTTTATTTTGCCATACCTGAAAGGACAATCCGATGCATCGGGACTTTTCAATTCGTTTGTTGATTCCACGCTACAAACTATGCGCATCTCGTTGCAGGTTGCCGATATTGGTTCTGATAAAATGGATTCGTTGATCAACCAGGTTATCCAACCCCGAATTGATACATTGTTCACGGATACGGACATCACCGTAAAAATTACCGGAACCACTCCCCTGTTTATCAAGGGTAATTCCTTTCTTATTAATAACCTGAAAGGAAGTTTGCTGCTGGCTTTTGGATTGATCGCGTTAACGATGGGCTTTTTGTTTGCCAACATCCGCATGATCATCATTGCACTGATTCCCAACATTATTCCCATGATGATCACCGCTTCATTGATGGGTTACTTTGGTGTTCCACTAAAGCCGAGCACGGTTCTTATCTTTAGCATAGCCTTTGGTATTTCCGTTGATTATTCCATTCACTTTTTAGCCAAGTACCGGCAGGAACTTCATGCCAAAAGATTTTTTGTGCCGGTAGCCGTAAGCGCTACCATTCTGGAAGTAGGAAAAAGCATGGTCTATACCTCCATCGTGTTACTGGCTGGGTTTATCATTTTTGCTTTCTCTTCATTTGGCGGCACCATTGCGCTGGGTGTACTAACCTCCATCACCCTGGGTATTTCCATGTGCACCAACCTGATTCTGTTGCCAGCCCTGATTATGACATTCGATCGGCAACACCGACAAGGCGAAAAGCATACGCTGATTGAAGAGGTGGAAGCCGGATTTTATTCGGAGGCTGAAGACGAAGAAATTGACCTGAGTAAGATCAAAATCCACAACCGTCACCCGGCTGCAGAATAGGCTGAAAAGCCCTGTTTTCTACGTTCGGATTTCACATTCCCTGCCTTATCTTTGCGCTCTTATTCAGTTGAAAATCAACGATTACGGATAGTTTTTGCGCAATGAGTGAAAAGTACAAAGAACCGGCAGACCTGAATTACGCCCAACTGGCAACCGATATCCTCGACTTCTGGAAGCGGGAAAGCATTTTTGAAAAATCAGTGAGCAACCGCGAGGGGTCACAAGCCTTTACCTTTTATGAAGGTCCCCCATCGGCTAACGGCACACCTGGCATTCACCACGTAATGGCGCGTACGGTAAAAGATATTTTCTGTCGGTTTAAAACGTTGCAGGGCTACCAGGTAAAACGCAAAGGCGGCTGGGACACTCACGGACTGCCGGTTGAACTGCAGGTGGAAAAACAACTGGGCATTACCAAAGATGACATCGGCAAAAAAATCTCCATTGAAGAATACAATCAGAAATGCCGTGAAACGGTAATGATGTATAAAGATCAGTGGGATGACCTGACCATGAAAATGGGCTACTGGGTTGACCTGAATGATCCATACATCACCTATGATTCAAAATACATTGAAAGCCTGTGGTGGATACTGAAGCAATTTTATGATAAAGGATTGCTCTACAAAGGCTACACCATTCAGCCTTACTCACCGGCTGCCGGCACCGGCTTAAGCTCGCACGAGTTGAATTTGCCCGGCTGCTATAAAGATGTAAAGGATACATCTATTGTGGCACAGTTTAAGGTGAGGCGGGATGCGCAATCAGCGTTTCTTTTCACCCCCCTTCCGTCCCCCCTGAAGGGGGGAGATAGGGGGGTGTACATCCTCGCCTGGACAACCACACCGTGGACGTTACCATCAAACACTGCACTCGCGATTGGCGAAAAGATCACATATGTTCAGGTAAACACTTTTAATCCATACACGCATCAACCCATAAGTGTTGTACTGGCAAAAGATCTGGTTGGAAAATATTTTTCTGAAAAGAACAAAGACCTGAGACTTGACGATTATAAACCTGGTGATAAAGCAATTCCGTTTGAAATCGTTCAGGAATTTGCCGGAAAAAAACTCGTAGGCATCCGCTACGAACAACTCATGCCGTACATCCAACCGTTGTACGATGCCGACAAAGCTTTTCAGGTAGTGGCTGGTGACTTTGTTACCACCGAAGATGGTACAGGTGTGGTACACACCTCACCTACGTTTGGTGCTGATGACTTCCGCGTAGCGAAACAAAACGGCATACCTGCCCTTACGGTAAAAGATGAAGCCGACAACGAAGTGCCAACCGTTGACCGCAAAGGAAAGTTTATAAAAGAAATTGGTGCGTGGTTAAAGAAAGGTGTTGAACAATACAACATCAAAACGCATAAGCCTTTAACTGAAAACGACTTCTACGTTAAAAACTATACCGATGAAGATGAGTCGAATCCGGATTATAAATCAACGGATGTAATCATCTCCATCATCTTAAAAGAAGAAAACAAAGCGTTTAAAGTAGAAAAGTACGAACACACGTACCCGCACTGCTGGCGTACAGACAAACCCGTGTTATACTATCCGCTTGATTCCTGGTTTATCAAAACCACCGCGCTGAAAGACCGCATGGTAGAGCTGAACAAAACCATCAACTGGAAACCTGAGTCAACCGGTACCGGTCGCTTTGGCAACTGGCTTGAAAATTTAGTGGACTGGAACTTATCGCGTTCACGCTACTGGGGCACCCCGCTTCCCATCTGGAGAACTAAAGACGGGAAGGAAGAAAAATGTATTGGATCGATAGCTGAACTGCAAGCTGAGATAAAAAGGGCAAAGACATCAGGCATCGCACAAAAATTGTCAATTGACAATTCTCAATTGACAATTGATTTGCATCGTCCCTATGTTGATGAAATCATTCTGGTAAGCGACTCAGGTCAGCCGATGTATCGCGAAGCTGATCTGATTGACGTTTGGTTTGATAGTGGAGCGATGCCTTACGCGCAGTTTCATTACCCATTTGAAAATGGTGAAAAATTTCCGTCTCTCAACACCCCCCATTCTCCACTCGAGGGGGGACAAGGGGGAGTGTTCCCGGCAGATTTCATTGCCGAAGGCGTTGACCAAACCCGCGGTTGGTTTTTTACCCTGCACGCCATCGGCACCATGTTGTTCGATAGCGTAGCCTTTAAAAACGTAATCTCCAACGGCCTTGTGCTGGATAAAAACGGCAACAAGATGTCGAAGAGCAAGGGCAATGTGGTAAACCCGTTTGAAACGATTAACAAGTTCGGGCCCGACCTGGTGCGCTGGTACATGATTGAAAATGCACCACCGTGGGATAATCTCAAATTCGATTTGGATGGCATTACCGAGGTGCAACGCAGGTTCTTCGGAACGCTAATCAATACCTACTCATTCTTTGCATTGTATGCCAACATTGATGGCTATGTGAAAGATGAGATGAACACTTCTGTTCAAAAAGATCTCACCCATCTTGACCGCTGGATCATTTCCAAACTTCAAACGCTGATCGTTGAAGTAACCAAAGCCTACGAAGAATACGAACCGACCCGTGCAGCGCGCGCTATTCAGGAATTCGTAAACGATCATTTATCGAACTGGTATGTGCGCCTGAATCGTAAGCGTTTCTGGCAACCTTCGCAACGCGGTGAATTGTTTGCCGATAAAAAAGCAGCATACGATACACTCTATGAATGTTTGATGGTAACGGCTCAACTGATGTCGCCAGTAGCGCCTTTTGTGTCGGAGTGGTTATATAAAAACCTTACTGACAACATTCGCGAGAAGGCAAAAGCAAACAACACGCCCTTACGCCATGCGTCTGTTCATCTTACGGATTTGGTGAAAGCTGAAACCAATCGCATTGACGCTGATCTGGAACAATCTATGGACTATGCTCAGAGGATTTGTTCACTGACACACGCATTACGTAAAAACAGTAAAATAAAAGTACGTACACCGCTGCAGCGGATTCTATTACCCGTGTTGGATGAGAAATTCGCCACACGCATCCGCAGTGTTGAAGAAATTATTAAGGCAGAAGTAAACATCAAATCGATCGAATACATTGATGATACTTCAGGCCTTTTGGTGAAAAAAGTAAAACCAAACTTTGCAAAACTGGGTAAGCAGTACGGCCCTAAAATGAAAGAAGTTTCTGCGGTGATCAACTTCTTTAATCAGGATGACATCACCCATCTGGAAAAGAAAGGCACGCTTACAAAAGGTGGATTTGATATTGTGCTGGAGGATGTGTTGATTTCCTCGGAAGATATTCCGGGCTGGTCGGTAGCCAGCGAAGGCGGCATAACCGTTGCGCTTGATGTTACCCTAACGGATGAGTTGAAACGCGAAGGCATTGCCCGTGATTTTGTAAACCGCATTCAAAACCTGCGCAAGGAAATGGGTATGGAGGTGCTGGATAAAATTGCTATTGAAGTAGAACGCAATGGCGAAGCGATGACTTCTGCCATTTCAGAATTTAAACAATATATTAGTACCGAAACTCAGGCCGTAAGCCTGGAAATAAAAGACAATGTCGTTAACGCAACGGAAGTAGACATGGATGAGCAAGTGCTGAAAGTGTTGATTCGCGTTGTTACTAAAGAATAATTGATGGCTGCTTCATACCGCTACTTTCTGCTCGCGTTCATGGTCATTGTTCTTGACCAGACTTCCAAGATGCTCGTGTTTAACAACATGTACCTGCATGAAGAAATCAATGTGATTGGCGATTGGTTTCGCATTCATTACCTGCTAAACCCGGGCATGGCCTTTGGCATTAAGTGGGAAAGTGAATTCGGAAAGCTTGCCTTAACCCTGTTTCGCATTATAGCCATGTTTGGTATTTCATGGTACCTGATCAAAATGGCAGAACGAAATATGCATACTGGCTTTTTATGGTGCATGGGTTTGATTTTAGGTGGTGCGGTTGGTAACGTAATCGACAGTACATTTTATGGTGTATTGTTGGGCAACGCCCCCGCTGATGCGCCAACTCCCTGGTTTCATGGCCAGGTAATTGACATGCTCTACTTCCCGATTTTTGAATTTGTTTGGCCGGATTGGGTGCCTTACCTGGGCGGGAAGTATTTCGAGTTTTTCAGTCCGGTGTTCAATATTGCCGATTCTTCCATATTTCTGGGCGTGGTCACCATCCTGATTATGCAGAAGAAGTTTTTTAAGGAAGTGCCCACCGCTAAAGCGGAGAATACAGATATAACCTCAGAAAATACTGATTCCATTACGGCCGAATCCTCACAAAACACCCCGCCAGCCGCTTAACCCAAGCATTTTCCTTATCCTGAAAATTAGCAGCGGGAACGGGTATTCTTATTACTTTTAGGGCTTAACTTATCGAACCCTAAACGTTTTTACGAATGTCAAATCCTTTGTTTTCCCGAAAACCCATGTCGGTGCTGATGGAAGAATCAGGCTCGAGCCATGGTTTAAAACGGACCCTCGGAAAATTTAACCTCATTGCACTGGGTGTTGGCGCCATTATCGGTGCCGGTATTTTCGTGCTTACCGGTCAGGCAGCAGCTGTGTATGCCGGCCCCGCAGTTACATTATCTTTTATCGTGTCTGCATTGGCCTGTGCATTTGCCGGATTATGCTATGCCGAGTTTGCCGCCATGATTCCCATTGCCGGTAGTGCGTACACCTATGCCTATGCTACCATGGGCCGCGGGGTGGCGTGGGTTATCGGTTGGGCTTTGATTCTGGAATATCTTTTTGCCGGATCAACCGTGGCCGTTGGATGGTCGGGCTATGTAGTAAGTTTTTTGGATAAGAACTTAGGCATTGCGTTGCCGCCCGAATTAGTTGCAGCAACCGGAACACGATTGATTCAAACACCAGATGGATGGGAAGCCTACTCCCCTGAATTGGCCAGTTCACTTCAAACAAAAGGAATTCTTGTGGATTCACTTCCACAAGTAACCACGTGGATGAATCTGCCGGCTATGCTTATTGTATTTTTGGTAACGATCTTATTGGTGCGTGGTATTAAAGAATCCGCCACGTTTAACAACATTGTAGTAGCGATTAAACTTACGGTGATCTTGTTGTTTGTTGCTTTTGGATGGGGCTTCATCAATTCCGACAACTGGGTTCCGTTCATTCCGGATAACACCGGCAGCTTTGGCGACTTTGGTATCTCGGGTATTTTCAGGGCATCCGCTGTAATCTTCTTTGCATACATCGGTTTTGATGCCGTATCTACCGCAGCACAGGAAGCAAAAAATCCGCAGAAGGATATGCCTTGGGGAATTTTAGGATCGCTGTTCGTGTGTACAATCGTTTACATTCTGGTTGCTCTTGTGATGACGGGTATTGCCAATTACACTGAATTGAATACCGCTGCTCCGATTGCCGTTGCAATCGACAAAGCCGGTGAAGGATTAAGTTGGCTAAGTCCGTTTATTAAGATAGGTGCCATTGCCGGTCTTACTTCTGTTATTCTTGTGATGTTGATGGGCCAAACGCGTATCTTTTATTCGATGGCAAATGATGGTTTGTTCTTCAAGTCCTTCTCCAACATTCATTCAAAATTCGGAACGCCCATTACCTCAACCATCATCACCGGATCGGTGGCCATGATTGCATCGGGCTTGTTACCCATTGGTGTACTTGGTGAATTAGTTTCCATCGGAACGTTGCTGGCGTTTATTCTGGTTTGTGTGGGTGTGCTGATTCTTCGTTACAAAGAACCTGATTTGGTGCGCCCGTTCAAGACTCCGTTGTTCCCGGTCGTTCCCATTCTAGGTATTATTTGCTGCTCAGGCGTAATGGCTTTCCTTAATCCATTAACCTTTCTTATTGCATTGGGCTGGTTGGTGATTGGTGCGATTATCTACTTCCTGTACGGAAGATTCCATGCACGCTATTAAATTCAGTTACACTTGAAAAAGAAAATGCCGGAATAAACTCCGGCATTTTTTATTTTATACTTCAACAATATATTACTCATACCGCAACGACTTTGCCGGATTAATGCGGGCGGTGCGCAGTGCCTGAAACACCACACATAACAACGCCACCAAGAGCGAAAGCGCACCGGCTGCTACAAAAATCCACACACTTAACTCAACCCGAAAGGCAAAACCCTGCAACCACTGCGAAGCAAAATACCAGGCCGGGAAAATGGCCAATACCAACGCAATCAATACCAACTTGGTAAATTCTTTCGAAAGCAGGTTGACCAAACTAAATTCCGATGCCCCCAACACTTTTCGAATACCCAGTTCCTTGGTTCGTTTCTCAGCCGTGAAGGCAGCCAATCCAATCAACCCAAGCGAAGCAATTAAAATGGCCAGCACGGTGAATGTGGTGAATAAATTTCCAAGGCGTTGCTCGCTGCGGAACAACGCATCAAAATCCTGATCGAGGAAAGAATATTCGAACGGCTCATTGCCGGCATATTGCTTCCATAAATTTTCTACGGCAGCAACTGCTTCCTGCGGATTGCCGTTGATGCGCACGGTTAAGTAATTGGCATTGTCCGTATTCAGAAACATGGCAATCGGGCGAACATTATTACGCAACGTCTCGAAATGAAAATCTTTCACTACACCAATAATCCGATAGGGTACACGTCCTCCGCGATTGAATCCATATAAATCCTTACCCACCGCTTCTTTCCAACCCAACTCATTCATAAGCGCTTCATTGATTACAATCGAAGCTGTATCAGCAGGAAAATCTCTTGAAAAATACCTTCCCTCCACCAGGGAAAAGCCCATGGTTTCTACCTGGTCGTAATCCGCAAAATACCGAACCACCAAATGATCTTCATCCGAACCTTCAATGCGGAATGGACTCGCACCTTCTGTGTTCACCGAAGGCACCGAGTTGGTATAGCTGGCCGCTACAATTCCACTCTGGCCGGCAATGGCTTGCTTCAATGGCTGTGCATTTGATTTTAATTGCCCTGTGTTTGACAACACCAATACATTTTCCCGATTTAACCCAAGGTTTTTATTCTGTACATATCGCATCTGCTGAAAGATTACCGTAGTAGCAATGATCAATACAATGGATACCGTAAACTGAAAAACAACCAGTCCGCTGCGGATAGAGCCACCCTTCATGCCTTCACGCACTTTTCCTTTCAATACTTCTGTTACCCTGAACGAAGTAAGGTAAAATGCCGGATAACTTCCAGCCAGCAGGCCAACTACCAAAATAACTGCTACGAGCATAATCAGTAATTCGGCACTCAGCAGACTTTCAAAAAGAAGTTCTTTGCCGGCAAGCGTATTGAAAAGTGGAAGCAGTGCGTAAACTGCACCGAGTGCCAATATTGCGGCAATTAAACTGAACAGAAACGATTCGGCTAAAAACTGTGCAATCAGGTGACTGCTCAATGAGCCCAATGTTTTACGTAAGCCCACTTCCTTTGCGCGACCGGCTGAACGGGCTGTGGCCAGGTTCATGAAATTGATGCACGCGATGATCAGAATGAAAATGGCAATCACCGAAAACAAATACACATACTGAATGTCACCCTGAGGCTCAATCTCTGCCTGGTAATTGGAATGTAAATGAATATCGGTTAACGGAATAAGCGTATACCCAAACTTGCTTCCCTGTTGCTTGAATTGCTCCAGCGACATGCCCATAAAACGCTCCACTTCAGGCCCAATGTACTTGATGGTAAGCGCGTCTATCTTTTCTTTCACCACAGCAGGTGAAGCATTCTTGTGAATCTTAAAATACGTAGCGATGTAGTTGTTCATCCAGATGGGATCCTGAAAGGCAGGCGTTGAAATACCTGAAAGAATTACCTCAAAACCAAAGTGTGCATTGGATGGTGGATTTTGGGCGATGCCCGTCACCACATAGGTGCTTGTATCATTGCCAACAGTGAGGAGTTTACCCAGTGCCTTCTCCTCTCCAAAAAATTTCTTTGCCGTGCGCTCGGTTAACACCAACGTATTGGGCTCGCGTAAAGCCGTTTGAGGATTACCCTCCAACAATGGGAAACTGAAGAATGTAAAAAAGTTCGAATCCGCCAGAAATGCTCTCTCCTGGGTAAACGTGTTCTCGCCATACTTCATGACCACACCATTGTTTTGTGCTACGCGCACAACACTTTCCACCTCCGGCACTTCGTTGATGAGTGCACCGGCCATGGGCGGGCATGAAACAGCAACGGCAATTTCCTGGGCCGAAAGTTTGGCATCGAGGTTTACCCGGTAAATCCGGTCGGCATCTTGGTGAAACCGGTCGTAACTGAGTTCATCCTTCACATACAGGGTTATAAACAGGCAGGAAGCAATGCCCACCGTTAACCCCAACACATTCAAAAACGCGTAAAAACGCTGACGGCTGATGTTGCGAAACGCAACCAGTAAGTAGTTTTTTAGCATAAGGATTGGGTTTCCCTTACGGGTTATAGGCTCTGAAACGGAGAGTTGGGGATAAGGTTTCGGGGGTTGTGGTGTTGCGTGCTGCAGAGACTCTGTGGGGAAAAATGTTTCAACGCTTTCCACATATATTTTTACGCACACTCATATGGCAAAAAACAATTTATTTGACTGAATGCCATAAGACTTACCTTTGTATTGATCAAATACTGTCTCAACATGGGAGTAAAATTTTTAAATACCCTACTGATAATCGTGTTTCTGTTCCAGTTAATCTCATGTAGTAAAGATGATGTCAAGGTCAAGAATCAGATTACTGTAGGAAATAAAATCTACCCATTAGCAAAAGGGTACATCTTTAAGGCTGGCGGACCAATGTATAGTGATGAAAATGAATATCTAGGTCAAATTTTCAATGTCTATTTAACAAATGAAGACGTTATCTATAACAATAATTACTCCTTCAGTCACAGCGGTGACGATGAGTTTCTCACAATATCATTCTTGTCTTCTAAGGAAAATGAAATTGATGAGGGTAACTATATTTTTATGGATACAGATTATGTAAGTAATTGCATTACTAACACACAAATTTACCTAGACTGGAATTTTAATTCCGGAATTAATCACGGAACGTTCTGGAACGCAACCACCGGGGAAGCGCTTGTTGAAAAACTCGAATCAGGATACAAAATTAGTTTTTGGTTTACGCTTATAAATGGCAGTACCCACGAAAAATGCCACGGAACATTTATTGGTCCTTATTATCCGTATCCTTGATGTACCACAGTGTTTCGGGGAAGAATTGATGATTTTAATGAGCAATATATCGCAGAGTCCCTGCGGAGACTCTGCGGGGAAAAAGGTTCCTGCGGAGAAACGACTTTTGTGTAGTCAATACTAAACAAGAAGTAGCAGTATCAAAACCATTGGTAAGTTGATGCAAGAATGAAAAACCAAACTATGAATAATAGAATATCTTATACGAATAAACCCAGCGATAAAGCTAAATAATAAAATTGGCACTATACTGGCTATCTCTACTATAAAATTAGACACATTAACATTATCCATTCTTATATGAAGAAGCGCGAAAAATATTGAAATAAGATAAAAAATAATCAGAAAGTTTTGATTCCAAAAGGTTTCTATTCTTGATATGACTCTTCTAAAAAGTAATAGAAGTAAAAACATCAACAAGCCGATTATCAGAACAAAATCATAACTAGTTTCAATTAGAACAAAATCTAGTAACTCAATTTGCAAAAGATTGCAAAAGATCGATACTGTGTAACCAAGTAAAATCGAAACAGATATAATAAATTTATTAACGCTAAACTTGGTAAGAAAAAATCGAAACCCTACCTCTTCTACAATTGGGGATATGAACAAAGTATTGATAATTGAGAATAAAATTGTTGGTCTTTGTGAATGTTCTAACGGACTTTCTGACGGAACGCCAAGGATAAATCCATAGATAGATGAAAAAGTAAGAAGAATTAGAGAAATACCTACGATTGATAGGTTTGATGGCCGTTCGAATTTACCTTCACGCCACCGACCAATCATAAAAGATTTAAATTGGCTTATAAAGCTTTCATTCATTTAGTCCTTCTTAATTTTTATTCCTCGCACATTCTCTCGCAAGAAACTCTGCGAATGACTTATTTTATTCTAAGTTAAGATTTTTTTAACAACCCTACTTTTTACCGCAGAGTACCGCGGAGTATGCTAGAGGCACCAGAGATTGATTTTAAATGTGATTTGGATTTAATACAGAGGGGAATTTTTGCAAACTAATCTTCGGCCCTCTGCGTTAACTCAGCGCTCTCTGCGGTTAATTGTTTCTGTCTTCCAGAAAAATCATTCTTGCCCCTTCGCCTTCATCAACGAAAACTCGCGGAACCTGCGCACCATGGCAATGCCAAAGCCAACCATGAGCACCAGTGTACCCAGCCATAAAATATTTACCCAGGGCTTTTCCATGGCTTTGATCACCACCCAGTCTTTCTGGCGGGTCTGAATATTCAGGGTTAACTCATCTGTCTCCGGGTGAACGTTCAGCAATGAAATTTTCAATCCAAGTTCCGGAACAATACCCGGTATAATGCCTCCACGCGATTGCGTACCAATGATCAATACCGGATCAGCGATGTAATCCTGTCGCTCACCGCGCACGAGAATCTTTGCTCTAATCGCTACAAACGAAGAATCCAGTGGCTGCCCGCTAATTTCGAATACGCGAGTTAAATCTTCAATCGTGGCAACATAGTCGTTGGCAAAAAATTGCGCTGACCGCTTAATGCGCAACTCCTCCGCTTCACTCCAATCTTCCTTTGCTTCCTCCGTCATGGGTGCGGAAACGTGCGTGTATAAATCAAGCGTGGCTTTTCGGTTTACATCGGGTGAGGCCATGTTACCAAAACGTGGATTGGCTTGCAGGCGTGGATATTGAACAAATGCCACTTTGCCATTCTTTCTGAATTCAATTTCGTAAAAGGTGTTTTCCGGAAAAATTTCAAAGCGTTCGCCTTTTGCATACAGTTTCCTTCCTTCAAACTCAATGTCGTTTTTGGCCACAACCACGAAGGGATCATCGGTGTATTCGATGTCGGATTTTTTAACGTAACCACTTTTGTGTCGCGGTTCAATGCGTTCGCCCAGGTACTCAATTTCGTAACCGGCCATTTCGCGTGGCTCGTGTACAAACAGTAATAAGTTCTCGCGGTTGAATTCTTCACTCAACTGGCGTGAGATGAGCATACCGGTATTGTTCAGTGATACCACCGTAGAATATCCGGATGAAAATAAAATGCCCACCAGCATCAACCCTACGCCAATGTGCGCCACTGCACCACCGGAAAGTCCGGGGCTGGATTTTAAAACGGAGAATAAAATCTTACCGTTTGAAATAACGGTAAACAATCCGGAGAACAACAACATCGCATAACCGATGTTGCGCACACTGCTCACATTTATAATGACCATGGTGGCCAGCAAGGCAATGGTGAATGGAAGAAACAACTGGTTCTTCAATTCCTTCTTATCGATTTTCTTCCACCAGAAAAACTGACCAACAGCAGAGAGGATACCAATCGCGATAGCAAACCAAAGTTGGAATTTAGAAAAGTACGTTACCTGATCACCGGGCAGCGCCATATTCAATGACCCACCAAAAGCAGCGCTGATTTGGTTGAACACCGGATAAGAGGTAGGATAAAGCACCTGCAAACCCATTAAACACAACACCGTTGCCCCGATGAAAATCCAGAACTCGCGCGAGTACGTAGAAGTCTCTTTCTGCGTTGATGGAATTTCTTTCCAACGGATAACGATAAACACAATTGAACCAATCAGGAAAAAGAAAAGGTAAAGCAACAACTGCCCGGAAAGGCCAAGGTCGGTGAACGAGTGTACCGATGCATCCCCCAACACACCTGAGCGTGTTAGGAATGTGGAGTACAAAATGAGAATGAACACCGATACCACCAGGATCATGGAAATCTTCAATGCAGTCTCACTGTTCTTGTAGGTGATCATGGTGTGGATGGAGGCGATCAAAATCAACCACGGCACGTACACCGCATTTTCGACCGGATCCCAGTTCCAGTATCCACCAAAGTTCAGTGTTTCATACGCCCAATAGCCACCCATTAAAATACCGAGGCCCAAAATCGCTCCGGCAAAAATCGACCACGGTAACGCGGGGCGCACCCACTCACGGTAGCGTTTTAACCAAAGGCCGGCAATGCAAAATGAAAACGGAACCAATGTAGCTGCAAAACCTAAGAACAAGGTTGGCGGGTGAATCACCATCCAGTAATTCTGCAGCAGCGGATTTAAGCCGGCACCATCTTGCGGAATAAAATCGGGTTGTACGGTAAAGATTGGATCGGGCATGGCATCGCGCAGCAAAATGAAAGGCGAACTGCCGATTTTCAATTCAAGTCCGGGAATTACAATGCCCAGAATCATAGAGGTAAGAAAACCTTGAACGGCAGCAAATACCGTCATCACCGGGCCTTCCCAAAATTTATTGGTAATGATGATGACAATGCCCAACACGGCATGCCAGAACATCCATAGCAAGAAGCTTCCTTCCTGTCCGTTCCAAAAAGTTGAAATCAAATAATGCGCAGGAAGTTTTTTATCGGAGTGACTGTACGCGTAGTAATATTCGAAATAATGATTTTTGATGATGATGAATAGGGTTACTACGATACCGAGTACAGCAAGTGCATGTACATAGAAACCAATTCTGCCATTTAACAACCAGCCGGCTTTGCGGTCAAGATCCTCCGTAACGGTGGCTTTGAAATACGAAAAGAAAGCCACGAGTGCGGCCACAAACGAAACGATGACAAAAAAATGACCGAGGTTACCGATAAAGTAATGCACCATGTTGAATCAGGAAATTACGACTGAAGAAAAATTAAATACCCGCATTGATGGAGTTCTCCTGGTATTTGGAAGGACACTTCAGCAATATTTTTTCGGCATAGAATGATTCGCCCTTATAGCTGCCAATCACCACCACTTTTTCTGAACGGGTAAAATCCTGTGGCATGGGTTCGTTGTAAAACACCTGCTGCTCCTTGCCGCCTTCATCTACCATGATAAATGAAAACGAAACCTTATCTGCACCAGGCTCAATACCAACTACTTTTCCATCCGTATCTTTTTTCAACTCCCCTACTACATGAATGCTTTTGGAATTACCGGTTGAAGCCAGTTGATAGGCTTCGGAAAATGTAACGTATGTACTGGCTTCGTTGGTAGATGACACAATAATGGCCACCGCCACGGCTATAATAACAATGATAAAGATGTGCGATTTTTTCATGCTTCTCCCCCGCTTAAAACTGCCCAAAATTAACCCAAAAACCCCGTAAAGCCAGTGATTTTTGTCAACCTGAAAATGGCCTATTTCTGCCCGTTTTCAAGCTTTTTTACCCTACGGTCGAGCATAAAGAGGTAGATAATCAGTCCTGCCAGCACAATGAGTACGATACCCACCACTACATAAATTTTTCCTTCCGACCGCATGGTGTCGGCCATTTCTACCGGTTGTGCATTAAGGCTGACTGTAGTGCTAAGAAAAAACAAAACAACACCGATAGCGTAACGTACAATTGATTTCATGATTTATGATTTAGCTAGTATATAAGCGAAGCCCTTTAATAAACTTAAAATGTTTCAAATTAAGTGTATAAAGTTGAAGGTCGTTAACGAGTGCAGTTGCTGCTATCAATGAATCTGGAATATCAAGGCCATGACTCAATGAGTAGGCCTCTAACAGCTCCAACGATTTGAGAGAGATTACTTCATTGAGGTAAACAACCTGAATTGCCGCAAGTGCCTTTTTTATTTTATTGAGGTCATTTTTATTTAGGGCGCCAACAATCAGTTCTCCTGCCGAAACTGAGCTAACCGCAATATTCGCTGATCCAATGCTTCTCAATTCTTCAACGACTTCAATATTGCTTTTTGAAAGCTCTATGAGAATGTTGGTGTCGCAAAGAACTACTTTGTTTTTGGCCATGCCTTTTCTCTTAGCTCTCTAGCGGAAATATTCCTATTCTTCCAAATACCTGCCAAAGCAAAAAAATCATCGGATGAAACCTTCTTATCCTTATCTCCTTGATCCTTTTTTAATATCTCTACATAATCCAGATCATGAATCAATGCCAGAAGACGATCAAATTTGTCTTTGTTTTTTACTCTAAGTGTTATTGTGTTACCCATACACCGTGTGATTTCTTATTGTAAACATACTAAACCCTGCAAAAAGTTGCACGTCAGTATTTTAAGTGTAGGAAAGCTAACGTTGAATTTCACGCTCTTCCAACTTTTTAATGCGCACCCGAATATTCACAATCCACAACCCGATTAAGAACCAGGCCAACACTGCGGGGTAAAATACAAGGCGCATACGACTATCTAAATCATAGGCATTGAAACCCGGATTGCCACCACTGCCTGGATGCATGCTGCTGGTGAGGCGCGGTATGATAAAAATCAACGGAATCATCGCTGCAAAGGCAAAGATGTTATACACCGCACCCAGTCGGGCGCGCTGCTCTTCATTTTCAAGCGAACCCCTTAACACAAAATACGCGAGGTATACCAACAACGCGATGGCTGCTCCGTTTTGTTTCGGATCGCCATGCCAGGGAGAACCCCAGGTGTAATTCGCCCACAGCATACCGGTAACCATACCCAATACACCAAACGCAGTGCCTACATGAGCGTACGTAACCGAGTAGGTATCAAAATCAGACAATGGATTACGCAGGTAACGAACAGCATAGTACACCGACATCATGTACAACAACACCATGCCAAACCACATGGGCACGTGAAAATACAAGGCACGCACGGTTTCATTTAAAATATTCAGCCGTGGTACATCCATTAACAATCCGGCTGTATGCACGTACACCAACAAAACAACGGCTACTATTTTTAACCAGGTCTTCATTTTAAGTTCAGTAGGCAGTAGGCAATGGGCCATAGGCAACGTTACGATTGCTTATTGCCTACTGTAGACTGCCTACTGGTTTAACTGCGCCAAATATACGGGAACAAAATGTACCCCAACGCACCGGAAATAATATTAATCGCCAGCAGGTTTAACAACTCATCTGAACTGGCAGAAAGTTCCAATCCATCCAACGCATTTTTTGTAGCCCGAACGGCCATCAGCAAAATGGAAATCACCACCGGAAAACTAAGCACAGCCATCAATACATTGCTGTTGTTTGCTTTTGCCGCGATGCCGGAGATTAAACTCAACGAAGTAGAGAAACCGATAGAAGTCAGTAACAACACCAGGAAAAATGTAAGCTGATCCTGTACGGGATTGAAAATAAAAATCGAGAACAAAAAATAACCGGTTAGCGAAATCAGCAAGCTGAGTAAAGCATTGTAAAGAATCTTTGAAATAATAATCTGCTGCGGACTGGCAATCGTGTACAGGTAAATGAATACCCCTTTCTTTTCGCCAATAAAACTTTTAGCTACGCTATTCACTACCGAGAATAAAATAGTGAGCCAAAACAAAGCTGACCAGGTGGCGGGGCTGATGGAATTTTGCTTCAGGTTAAACGTGAGGTAGCAGATAAAAATCAGGCTGAACAGGTAAAGTCCAAGGCCGGCAATAACCGACTTACGCCTGAGCTCCAGGATGAACTCTTTCTTCAGTAGCTGTACGATAATTCTGTTCAAAACCGGTTAAAACGGGGTTGCGCAAGTTTATTGAAAATCGGGGCAAATTAACGGTCGCAGCCCATAAATTATTAGTTTTGCACTCCTTTTACCATTGTAAATGACTACCAAAAATAAGGTTTTGATCACAGGCGCTGCAGGCTTCATCGGGTTTCACCTGAGCAAGCGGCTTTGTGCCGAAGGGTATGCCGTAACCGGCACCGACAACCTGAACGATTACTACGATGTAACGCTGAAACAATCGCGGTTAAACATCCTTAAATCGTTACCGGATTTTACGTTTGTTGAAGCTGATCTAACAGACAAAAAGAAAATTGATGCCTTGTTCAAGGAGCATCAATTTAAATACGTAGTAAACCTGGCCGCACAGGCCGGTGTGCGTTACTCCCTCACCAACCCGTACGCATACCTGGAAAGTAACATGCATGGCTTTCTGAATATCCTGGAAGCTTGTCGTCATAACAAAACGGAGCATCTCGTGTATGCATCATCCAGCTCGGTGTATGGTGCCAATAAAAAGATGCCGTTCTCGGTGCACCACAATGTTGATCATCCGCTCTCGTTGTATGCCGCTTCAAAAAAGTCGAATGAATTGATGGCACATACCTACTCAGCGTTATATAATTTACCCACAACGGGATTTCGTTTCTTTACGGTATATGGTCCGTATGGAAGACCCGATATGGCGCTGTTCATTTTCACGAAAGCGATTGTGGAAGGAAAACCCATTGATGTGTACAACCACGGTAAAATGCTTCGCGACTTTACCTACATTGATGATATTGTTGAAGGTATTAAACGCCTTGTACCATTAGCACCAAAACCAAACGCAAGTTGGGATGGTCATCAACCCGATCCTGCCACCAGTTTTGCGCCTTACAAAATTTATAACATCGGTAACAATAAGCCGGTGCAGTTGCTTCGTTTCATTGAAGTAATCGAAGAGAAGCTTGGAAAAAAAGCCATCAAGAATTTTATGCCCATCCAGGATGGCGATGTGCCTGAAACCTATGCCGATGTGGATGACTTGATGCGCGATGCCGGATTTAAACCTGCTACCAGCATTGAAGATGGCATTGGCAAATTCATTGAGTGGTATACGGAATACTATAAAATCAAGAAATAAAATTTTACATGGATAAAATCGGAATTATTGGATTAGGATACGTTGGACTGCCCCTGGCTGTTGAATTCGGCAAGGTGATGGATGTTGTTGGTTTTGACATCAACAAAGAACGCATTGCCGAGTTAAAAAAAGGTCATGACCGTACACGCGAAGTGGAAGACCATGAACTGAAAGCAGCTACGAAACTTACCTTCTCGCACGACCTGAACGATCTGAAGTCAGTAAATTATTTTATTGTAACCGTACCCACACCGGTTGATGAATACCGAAAGCCCGATTTACGTCCGTTACAAAGCGCCAGCAAAACCGTAGGTTCCGTAATCAAAAAAGGAGACATCGTCATTTATGAATCCACGGTCTATCCCGGTTGTACCGAAGAAGATTGCGTGCCTATTATCGAACAGGTTAGCGGCCTGAAATACAATGTTGACTTCTTCTGCGGCTATTCTCCTGAGCGCATTAACCCGGGTGATAAACTGCATCGTGTTACCACCATCAAAAAAGTTACCAGCGGAAGCACCCCAGATGTAGCTGAAAAGGTTGATCAACTCTACCAAAAAGTAATCCAGGCCGGTACGCACAAAGCCTCTTCTATTCGAGTAGCCGAAGCCGCAAAGGTTATTGAAAATGCGCAACGCGATATCAATATCGCTTTCGTAAATGAGCTAGCGCTGATTTTTGACAAAATGGGCATCGACACGCACGAAGTGTTGGAAGCTGCCGGAACGAAGTGGAATTTCCTTCCCTTCAAACCTGGATTGGTTGGCGGGCATTGCATTGGTGTTGATCCGTACTACCTCACCTACAAAGCTGAAAGCATGGGGTATCACCCTGAAGTGATTTTAGCCGGCCGGAGAATCAATGACAACATGGGGGCACACATTGCAGGCAACGTCATCAAGTTGATGGCAAAAAATCAACTGCCGGTTTATGGAGCAGATGTACTGGTGATGGGCATTACCTTCAAGGAAAACTGTCCGGATATCCGAAACAGCAAGGTGGTGGATGTAATCAACGAACTAAAAAGCTACGGAACCAATGTAGACATTTACGATCCGCAAGCCGACAACGAAGAAGTTAAGCACGAATACGGGTTATCTTTAGTTAACAAACTTTCAAAAAAATACCACGCCATTGTATTAGCTGTTGGTCATGATGAATTCAAGTCGCTTGACTGGAGTGTCATCAAACAATCCAATACGGTGGTATATGATGTGAAGGGATTCCTCGACAAATCAATTACAACCTCCCGACTTTAATGAAAAAAACTGGCGGCAAAATTTTAGTAACAGGTGGTGCGGGATACATTGGTGCGCATACCGTAGTAGAGTTAATCAACTCCGGTTACGAACCTGTAATTGTTGATAACCTTTCCGCCAGCGATAAAACCTTGCTTGCCGGTATTCAACAAATAACCGGTAAAGCCATTAGCTTTCATCAGGGCGATTGCCGCGACAAGAACTTTCTTCAATTCGTATTTAAAACACAAGGTCCGTTTACGTGCGTGATGCACTTTGCTGCGTTTAAGTCTGTAGGCGAATCTGTGCAAAAGCCTTTGCGCTATCATCAAAACAATGTAGGTTCTTTGCTTACGCTGTTGGAAGTAATGGAAGAAAACGGAGTAAAGGATATTATCTTCTCTTCATCCTGCACCGTATATGGTCAACCCGATACCATTCCGGTTGATGAACGTGCTCCCTTTAAACGTGCTGAATCGCCATACGGTGCTACCAAGCAAATCTGCGAACGTATTCTGGAAGATGTGCATCATACGGGCACTCGCATCATTTCGCTTCGCTATTTCAATCCAATCGGGGCACACCCCAGTGGGTTGATCGGTGAGTTGCCGATTGGTGTTCCCAATAACCTGGTTCCTTTTATTACACAAACTGCCATCGGACTTCGAAAAAAGTTAACCGTTTTCGGAAACGATTATAACACACCCGATGGTTCGTGTGTGCGTGATTTCATTCATGTGATGGACCTGGCCGAGGTACATGTAAAAGCGCTGCAATATTTAGCGAACGATTCGCGCAAAAACGTGTATGACGTATTTAATGTTGGCACCGGTAAAGGTGCTTCTGTGTTGGAATTGGTGAACACGTTTATCCGGGCTACAGGAGCCAAGCTCCCGTTTGTCATTGGCCCGCGCAGACCGGGTGATGTGGAGAAAGTCTATGCCGACCCAACACGTGTTAATAACGCGTTAAAGTGGGAAGCCCGCTACTCTATGGAGGATGGCCTGAAACATGCCTGGGCCTGGGAGCAAAAGCTTCATAAAAGCCAGTAACTTTAGGGGTGCAAATTCCTTTTCAAAAACTTGATGCGCAATACACAGCAATCCGATCAGAAATAGATCGGGCCATTGCGGCTGTGTTAACAAAAGCTCAGTTTATTGGTGGTGAACCCGTAAAGCAATTTGAACAGGCTCTTGCGGAAAAACTTTCTGCAAAACACTGCATCAGCACGGGCAATGGAACCGACTCACTCTTCCTGATTTTAAAAGCACTGAACATCAAAGCGGGTGATGAGGTTATCACTCCAGCTTTCAGTTGTATTCCTTCTGCAGAAACCATTTCGCTAACAGGCGCTACTCCGGTTTTTTGCGATGTGGATTCGCGTTGTTACACAATTGATCCCGAACAGGTAAAAAAGAAAATCACTTCAAGAACAAAAGCAGTAATAGCTGTGCATTTGTACGGTCAGGCTGCACCGGTTAATGAATTGAAAACCATCTGCGATCAGCATAATTTATTTTTGATCGAAGATTGTGCCCAAGGTCACCTCACCAAAGATGGCGATGCCTTTGCCGGAACAGTGGGTGTTGCCGGGGCATTCAGTTTTTATCCTACAAAAAATCTGGGGGCGTATGGCGATGCCGGCTGCATTGTAACGGGCGATTCATCTCTGGCAGAACGTGTACGCAGGTTGCGCAACCATGGTGCACTGGTAAAAGATGATCACGCGTTTGAAGGAACCAATAGCCGGATGGATACCTTGCAGGCGGCCATCCTCAATGTGAAGCTGAACTACCTGGAGCAATGGAACACCAGGCGACAGGAGATTGCACGCACGTATTTGCACCAACTTGGTGAGGTGACTCAAATCCAATTGCCGCATGCACGTACACAGTCAACGCATACCTATCACCTGTTTTGTATTCGTACGCAACAGCGCGAAGATTTAAAAAACTACCTGGCCGGACAAGGCATTGAAACCCTGGTTCATTATCCCAAAGCCCTTCCATTTACGCCTGCGTATAGGCACCTGAATCATGTAGAATTGGATTTTCCGGTTGCCGCTTCCCTTCAAAATCAGGTACTTTCACTTCCCCTTTACCCTGAACTTACGGATGGCGAAATCGCTTATGTTGCAGACAGTATCCGCCAATATTTTTCCCATTAGCATACCCGTCACACCCTATTATCCTTAATTTTACCCATCTCACTGGGTAATATTATGATCAACCCTCTCGCCAGCGCGGTAACCTCTTTTGTGATCTCCTTTCTGATCATCCCGGTGATCATTAAATACTCGTTGGAAAAGAATTTGGTGGATATACCCGGTCGCAGAAAAATCCATAAAAAGGTAACGCCATCCATGGGCGGCATCGCCATTTTCATAGGCTTCTTTGTGGCTTCGTTAATCTGGATTGATATCTCCCATTGGCGTGACATACGCATGATTCTCATCGCCTTGTTCATGGTATTCTTCATTGGTGTACGCGATGACCTGGTACCACTCCGGCCGAGCATGAAACTCATGGGGCAAGTGGTTGCGGCAACCATTCTTGTTTTGTTGTTCGACTTGCGACTAAAATCGATGTACGGACTTTTTGGTATCTACGAAATTCCCATCGCCATAAGTTACCTCCTCACGGTTTTTACCATCATCGTCATCACCAACTCATTTAACCTCATTGACGGGCTGGATGGATTGGCCGGAACGGTGGCCAGTATTTCGCTTTTAACATTCGGCATCTGGTTTCTGCTTATTGGCGATTCGGTTTTTGCCATCCTTGCCTTTTGTATGGTGGGCTCCATTGTTGCGTTTCTGATTTTCAATTGGGAGCCTTCAAAAATTTTTATGGGCGATACCGGTGCCTTGGTTGCCGGCATGATGCTCTCCATCATGGCCATTTATTTCATCAATACCAATTTCAACCTGCCGGTTGATCATCCCTACCGTTTTTCAGGTACGGTGGCGGCCGCGGTGTGCTTCATCATCATTCCCCTGGTTGATACCATGCGGATTTTTATTCTTCGCATCAGCCGCGGGCAATCACCCTTCACACCCGATAAGAGTCACATTCACCACAGCATTATGCGCCTCGGATTAACCCACAGCAAAACAACTATACTGCTTGGGGTGGTTCAGCTAACCTATATTGCATTGGCTGCTCTGCTGCGCAAGGTAGATGGTAACTATATGATACTTGGCGTGATTGGTCTTTCCGTTTTGCTGAGTGTTATTCTCGATCGGTTAATGATCATTCGCCTGAATAAAGACGAGAATGGGGTTCAGGAGTAAAGTTGTATTTTTGACCCTTTATTAAGCTATGGAAGAACGCATTCATACGTTACGCAAGGAGGTGGACGCCTGGTCAGCTGGAGATAAAGCCGGAGTGGAGCAATTCCGGTTGAAATACATCAGCAAAAAAGGCTTGATTCCCGAGCTCTTTGAAGAGATGAAAAAAATGCCACCGGAAGAAAAGAAAAAGGTGGGCAAAATTCTGAATGAGCTCAAGCAGGCTGCCGAACAAAAGCTTCAGACATTAACGGAAGCACTGGAAAGTTCCGCTTCTGCCAATTACGATCTTGACCTTACGCTTCCGCCCATACCGAACAAGGTCGGCAACCAACATCCGCTTACGCTTACGCGAAACCGGATCATAGAGATATTTGAACGACTTGGCTTTAACGTGGCTGATGGGCCGGAGATTGAAGATGATTGGCATAACTTCTCGGCTTTGAATTTTCCGGAAAACCACCCGGCACGCGAGATGCAGGATACGTTCTTCATTGAAAAAAATCCGGATGTATTGTTGCGCACACACACATCCAATGTGCAAATCCGGTTAATGACTAATCAGAAGCCACCGCTGCGCGCCATTATGCCTGGCCGCGTGTACCGCAACGAAGCCATTTCAGCACGTGCACATTGCTTCTTTCACCAGGTAGAAGGTTTATACGTTGACCGGAATGTTGGATTTGCTGATTTAAAACAGACGCTCTATCACTTTGCCAAAGAAATGTATGGTAAAGACATTAAGATTCGTTTTCGGCCTTCGTTCTTTCCGTTTACTGAGCCCAGTGCAGAGATTGATATTTCGTGTTTGATTTGTAAAGGTTCAGGTTGCAACGTGTGTAAGCATACAGGCTGGGTAGAGATTGCCGGTTCGGGTATGGTACACCCGAATGTGTTGCGCAATTGTGGTATTGATCCGGAAGAATTCACCGGTTTTGCATTTGGAATGGGCATTGAACGCGTTACCATGTTGCGTTACCAGGTAAATGATTTACGATTATATTCAGAAAATGATATCCGGTTTTTGAAGCAGTTTCATTCAGTAATCTGATTAACGTTAGAAATTTTTGAGCAAAATTCTTTCTCGCAAAGCACGCGAAAGAAAACGCAAAGCGCGCAGATATTTTTAGCGAACTTTGCGATGGAACTTTGCGGATTTTGCGTGAAAGTATTCACTATATGACAAAAAAAATACAGACAGTCGGCATTGCAGGTGCGGGAACCATGGGGCAAGGCATTGCACAAGTGTGTGCCACTGCGGGTTACGAGGTGGTGTTGTACGATATTGCGGAAGCGCAACTTGCCCATGCAAAAAATCTGATTCAAAAATCGCTGCAGGTTGCTGTTGAAAAAGGAAAACTGAAAGCGGATGAATCCAATCAGGTATTGACGCGCATACAATTTCAATCGGATGTGAACCAACTCAAGGCCGACCTGATTATTGAAGCTGCTCTGGAGAAACTGGAAATCAAAAAAGAACTGTTCACCAAACTCGAAACGATCAACTCGGAATCGTGTATTCTCACCACAAACACCTCCTCCATTCCGGTAACACAAATTGCATCAGCACTAAAGCATCCGCAGCGCTTTGCAGGTTTGCATTTTTTCAATCCAGCACCCATCATGAAACTGGTGGAGATTATTTCAGGCGTAAATACCAATGCTGAAACAGTTGATACGTTAAAAACATTTTGCGAAAAACTTGGAAAAACTGCGGTACTGGCAAAAGATTCTCCGGGGTTTATCGTTAACCGTGTGGCTCGGCACTACTATGTAGAGGCATTGAAACTGCTGGAAGAAAATGTTACCGACATTCAAACGATTGATGCGCTGTTGAAAGCATCAGGTTTTAAAATGGGGCCTTTTGAGTTGATGGATTTGATTGGCGTGGACACCAACTTTTCAGTTACCACCTCAATTTATAATGCCTTCCACCAGGAAGGAAAATTCAGACCGAGTCTGATCCAACAACAAAAAGTGGACGCAGGCCACCATGGAAGAAAAAGCGGGAAGGGGTTTTATGATTACACGAAAAAATAATTACAGCGAGTCATCGCGGTCAAAGGGTCGTGATCCCAGAAAGTCTACTCATATCGGAAGGTCATTCCTTACTTCCACTATACTTGCTTTTCTACTCTCCTGCTCCAATGAATTGGTTGATGCTCCTATTCCAATAATACCATTCGAGGATCTTGTACTGAATCTTTCGTTACCTGAAAATACCAGTTTATCAACTGTTGGAGGATTTCGTGATCTCAGTTTGTCATATCCTGATCGAGGAGTAAGGGGAATAATCGTATATAGAAAAGATATTTCAACGTACTACGCCTTTGAAACTAATTGTACTTATCAGCCTAATGAAGCTTGCGCAACAGTCAATATTCACAATTCTACACTTTATTTGGAAGATGTCTGTTGCGGTTCAATGTTCAATTGGGATGGCAACCCGATCGGTGGTATCGCCTGGCGTCCACTACGTCAATATGAAACCATTTTAAACGGAACTGAGCTAACGATTACAGATGAGGTTATTAATTAATCCATCAACTTCTCAATCAGCGCATCAATGGTAATGCCTTCTGCTTCGGCTTTGAAATTGCGTACAATGCGGTGACGCAACACCGGCTTGGCAATGGCACGCACATCTTCTATATCAGGAGAGTATTTTCCGTTGAGTAACGCGTTGCACTTCGCTCCCAAAATTAAAAATTGTGAAGCCCGCGGACCCGCACCCCACTCTAAATATTCGTTAGCCATAGGCGATGCACCAGCGGTGTTCGGCCGGGTTTTATTCGCTAACCGCACCGCATATTCAATCACATTATCCGGAACGGGTACTCTGCGTACCAGGTGTTGGTATTCCATGATATCTTCAGCTGAAAGAATTTTATTTACCGTACGCGGTTCATCCGTAGTCGTACTTTTTACCACCTCCACTTCATCAGCAAACGAAGGATAGGTGAGTTGTATATCAAACATGAAGCGGTCGAGTTGGGCTTCAGGCAACGGATACGTTCCCTCCTGCTCAATTGGGTTTTGGGTTGCCAGTACAAAAAACGGGCGAGGCAATTCATAACGCTGACCACCTATGGTAACGGCATACTCCTGCATCGACTCCAGTAAGGCAGCTTGTGTTTTGGGCGGAGTTCGGTTTATCTCATCGGCCAATACAATGTTGGCAAACACGGGGCCCTTCACAAATTTGAAGTTGCGCTCCTTGTCCATGGTTTCAGCTCCAACAATATCCGAAGGCATTAAGTCGGGCGTGAACTGAATGCGCTTAAACTGCAAGTCGAGTGCAGTAGCAATGGTGTGCACCAACAAGGTTTTGGCCAACCCCGGTACGCCTACCAGTAACGAGTGACCCTGGCAAAAAATGCCGGTGAGTACAAAGCGTACCACTTCATCTTGCCCGATAATTACCTTGGAGATTTCTTTTGAAAGATTCTTATAGGTTTGCGCCAGTGCATCGGCTGCTTCAACATCAGAAGAAAATCGGCTCATACGTTCGTTCAAAATTCAACGGTTCAACAATACGGGTTACGCACTTATCTTTGAATGCAGCCCTTTCAAATGTAACGTTCCGGCTTAAGCAAAGGCTTATTTTTTACACGAACGAACGTCACTCATCCAATATACCACAATAATTGTAAGACGGATCAATGCTGATGAATACATCCTGCCGGGCCTTATCGAACCACTTTTCAAGTGCCTGGTTCTGTTTTTGGTTTAGTGTGGCGTTTTGGATGCGCTGCCAGTCGTCCTTCAACGATGCCATATGCGGTGCCGTACGCGATTTGTAATACAGAATACGAACGGCTTCTTTAACCCTATCGGTTCGGTACACCAACGGTTTGGAAATTTTACCAACCTCCATGGAATCTATGGCAAAGAAAACCACCGGGTCAAGTTCATCAACGGCTATGCGGGTTCCTCCGTCTGCATCAAGAAAAAATCCTCCGCTCCCCTTTGTCTCCACATCATCCGAATACTCTTTGGCTGCTTTTTGAAAGGTTATTTCTTCATTCACAATCATGGTTCGAATGCTGTCAAGGAAATGCTTGGCTCTGTCCAAATCTTCTGCAGAAGGCGTGGGCGACATCAAGATGTGGCGCGTATTGTATTCATTACCCCTTCGCTCAATCAATTGAATGATGTGAAAACCAAAAGCCGTTTCTACCGGCATGGAGATTTCACCGGGTTTCATTTTGAAAGACGCTGCTTCATACTCGGGCACCATCATACCACGACCGACAAATCCCATTTCTCCGTTGTTCGATGTTACACTAGGGTCAGCCGAATACTTTCGCGCGAGTTCATTGAAGTTTTCTCCACCTAAAATCCGGTCGCGGATTTCCATCAACTCACGTTTGGTAATTTCCTTCTGACTTTCACTTACCTCGGCAATCTTTACAATTTGAGCAACTTCTGCTTCGGCTGAAAAGTAGGGCAAACTGTCTTTGGGTATGCGATTGAAAAACTTTCGTACTTCATTAGGTGTAACGGCAATGTCTTTGGTGATCACATTCTGCATTTCATTCACCACCATTTGTTCGCGTATCTGATCGCGTAATTCTATCTGAATCTGCTCAAGCGTTTTACCGAATTTATTCTCCAGGTCAACCGGAGAACCACCATACTGCGACAGAATCATTTCCATTCTGCGTTTGGTGTTGGCATCCACTTCCGAATCGGCCACCACAACCGAGTCAATTTCTGCCTTGGCCATCATCAGCTTGTTACGAAGCAACATGGCTAAAAACTGGCAGCGCACTTCGGGTGACGAGTTTCCTCCATTGGAAACATACTCGAGAAATGCCTTATCCAATTCAGATTTTAACACAATGTAATTGTCGACTTTGGCAATGATCTTATCCACTACAAAACCCGTTTCCTCATCTTGTGCCAATGCCGAAGTACTGAAAAACAGTACCATCAAAACAGTATAAATAAATTGCCGTCTCACTGTATCGTTACTTAATAATTTCAAATTCCTTTTCCAGTATCGCTGTGTTATAGATTTCATCTTCCAATTGCTTAGCCAGAGCTACTTTGCGTTTATTCAAAATAATGGTCCGTATATCATCCCGTACGAATTCCAACGGTGAAATATTGTCTGAAATGCGGTATTCTTTCACCTGAAGAAAATACAAATACGCATCATCCGATGTTTCATAGTACGGGTTTGCTTTCAAAAACTGGATTTTATTCGGAATCTCCACCAATGGAGAGTTCTTCACCAATTCATCGAACACCATCCAGGTCGAGTCAACCAAATGATAAGCCGTTGAAAAACTCAGGCAATAGGATTTGAGCTCGTCCTGATCTTTTTCCTTCGTGGAAAAAATCAGGTCTTTGATCTTGTTCGTTCGAGGAGCTGATTTTGGCACTTTAATGAATGTTGCCCTTACGATGTTCTGCTTAAGAATAAAGTTGTCCAGGTTATCCTTATAGTATTGCTCAATTTCGGGAGCGTTAATGGCTGTATCCAGGTTTTGCTTGATATAAAATGCCTGGTATTCGTAGGCGATCAGGCTATAGCGATAATCGAGAATTTTCCGCTCCACTTCAGCCTCATTGATGTCGATTTTTCGGGCAGCTTCCTGAAGCAGAAGTTGCTTGCGTATCCAACTATTGATATAGGCCTCCATGCGCACGGTGCTATCCTCTTGGGTGGCCCCGATGGGCACAATTCCAGCCAGTTCATCTTTGTATAAAAATGCGCGGTTTACGCGGGCTACCGGCACGCGCTCAGGATCCTGGGTTGTGGTCTCCTTCTTAAATTGAATAAGATCGCACCCGGACAGCAGTAGCATGGCCACCACACTAAGACCGAACCAGCTTCTTATAAATATGTTGTTTCCCCTTCTCATTAATCTTAACCGTGTACTTCTTTTTTAAGTCATCAATCCACTTTTTCTCCAGGTATGCCTGATAATCGGCTATTACCGAAGCCCGGGCCTCCTCAAAGGTCATGGGTCCTGGGGGTACGCGTTTCAAAATCCGCACAAGGTAATACATTCCATTGTTTTCTGCGGTGTGCAGGCCTTCCGCCCAGGCTATTTTAGCCAATACCGGCCGGTCATCCTTTTGAAACACTCCGGTTTCCCTTCTGGCTTTCCGCGATTTTAGTAATTCTTCAATCGCGGCTGAATCGGCTATGTTGAGGGCCTGTTTAATCAGTTCCAACGGTTCTGATGAAGTCGCTGAAAACAAATCGGCCGACACTCGTTCTTCGGCTACGTATTTACCTGCGTGCGCTTCAAAATAGTTTCGCTGACCGATGGAATCCTCACTGGCTTTATTCCATACTTCTCTTTCCATAATGTCGAACAAGAGAATGCCTTCATAATATTCGCGTAATAAAAATTCGTAATCCGGATTGGCACGTACCAGTTGTTCTTCATACGATTGGTTGATTTCCGACTCAACAAATAAATCGTACAACTGACCGATATACTGCTGTGGTGTAGCTTGTGTTGCACGCTGTTGCTGATTGACGTATGTGACAAACTTCGCTGCAGAAACCGGTCCGGATTTCAGGTTGAAAAGAATTTCATTTCCGGTCCATGCGGTAACACTCCACTTTCCTTTGGTTAAGGATGTATCGGCACGCGTAAAAATTTTTGTTTTCACATCCGCATTTTCCTTAAATGCCATTTCCTTTTTCAGTCGCTCCACCAATGCTTTACGTGAAACTTGCACGCGTTCATCGCGCTGCACGCGGACCTTTAGCGATGCTGACAATTCTTCAAATGAGGGTAACGGAATTTTTTTCTCTAGTCGCACAATGTGCCACCCGAAAGCCGTTTTAAACGGATCGGAAATTTCGCCTGGGGTTTGCAAGGAAAACGCTACGGCATCAAACTCCGGTGCGGCATTCATGGCACCTACCCCAAACGGGCGTAAACGACCACCATTGTTTTTCGAGTTTCCATCCTCTGAATATTGGCTGCATAATTCTTCCCAGGAAATACCACCTTTCACCTGATCGTAAATCTCAAAAATCAGATTCCGCGATGCATTTTCATCACGATCGCCACCGGTACGAATCATAATGTGCGACACCTCCACTTCACCACGTGCCGGCTTTCGATCTTCAACTTTTACAAGGTGATATCCAAAACGTGTGCGCACCGGGCCCACTACATCGCCCGGTTTACCCGCATAGGCAGCCGACTCAAACGGATACACCATTTGCATGGCAGTGAAATAGCCGAGACTACCTTTGTTGGTTCGTGCCGATGGATCTTCGGAAAGGCTGGCTGCCAGCGTGCCGAAATCTTCACCCTTTGCTATGCGGTCTTTAATTTCTTTGATGCGATTAAATGCCTTCAACGTATCTTCTGGTGATGCATCCGGCCCCACATTGATAAGAATGTGCGAAGCTTTTACTTCTTCCTTCAGCCTGTTGTAGGTCATGAGTACGAGGCTGTCCAGCATTTTGCCTTCCGGCAGATAAGGCCTGCGCAACTCGTCTTTATACGTGCTGAATTCTTTTACAAACGTTTGGGTGGTGTCGTACCCGCGTGTGCGCGCTTCTTCCACTTTTAGTTTAAAATTCACAAACAAGTCCAGGTATTCATCAACCTTGGCGCGCGAATAAAACTCGGGTTGATTCTGGTGATTCTTGTTGTAGAGGTAGATAAACTCCTCTACAGGCACCGCTCTGTTATTTACAGAAAATAAAACCAGTGGCTTAGGTGCTTTGCCTTTTTTCTGCGCCAGTACGGGCAGTAATAAAAAAACGGAAAGAACTGTTACAACACTTCTCAGGGACATAACGAATAACTATGGATTATTTGAACTGAACTTTCTTGGACAAACGACAAATATTTTTTCCATCGGCCTGCTCGTACTCAATGCGATCCATGATGGATTTTACCAACCGGATACCCAGACCACCTTTTCTTTTTTCGTGAATGATGTTACCCAAATCGGGTTCATGAAAACGGTTTATATCAAATACGGAGCCATCATCAATAATTTCAAATACCAACGGCTCGCCTTTATCAGCAATAACATGAAGTTCAAACATTTCATCCGGGTTACAGTGATGCGCATGGATCATCAGGTTGGAACACATTTCATCAATGGCCAACACCACTTCACTGATGTCCAGATCAGACACACCATGCTTTGACAGTGACACGCGCACAAAATCCCTTACCCCTTTCAGGTTCTCAATGCTGCATCCAACTTTATACTTGTACTTCATGATACCCTTTGCTTAGCCTCATCCTTTGTTTGCACAATGGTGAGTAACTCACTCAAGCCTAATATTTCAAACGTATTCAACACCTTATCGTTCATCCCAAACAACACCATTTGAATGCTCTTATCGCTAAATTCTTCTATATAAGACATGAAAACGCCCAGACCTGCTGAGGAAATGTATTCCAGGGCGCTGCAATCGATCAGAATTTTGGTGAAGCCTTCCCCCACGCTTTTCGCGATGGTCAAATCCAATTCAATGGATGAACTGGCATCAATTTCACCGATGGGGACAATAATGTCGGCTCCTTCTTCCTGAATTCTTTTAATCTGAACCATGTCTTTAACGTTTATTATTCATTTTAGTTCCGTTCACTATGATGCACGCGCTATTTGAATTTCACAATCATCGTAGTGTAGTCGTCATTAATATTTTCTGTTCCGGTAAATTCATACAAGCGGTTAATCAGGTGTTCCTGTATTTCACGTGCCGAACGATCTTTCACTTCCAGCAGCGTTTCCAGTAAGCGATCGTACCCGTACTCATCCCCCTTCGCATTTTTCGCTTCGGTTATCCCATCGGTGTACAACACCATAATGTCGTTGGGCTGATAGCCAAATGCGTGTGCTTCAATAAATTTCTCGTACCCTTTGTTACGCACCATACCCAGTGCAACGCCCTTGTCTTTTAAGTACTCAGCGGTATTGCGCACGGCACTGAAGTACAACACGGGGCAATGTCCGGCACGGGAATAGTTAACCTTCTTCTCTTCAGTATCGATAATGAAAAATGTGGCCGAGATAAATGACCCACGCTCCAGGCAGTTTGCCAGCGCCTGGTTTGACCGGATCATAAACTCTTCGGGTTTTATGCAGTTCTGCGCCAGGCTGTGGAAAATTCCCTTCATCTGCGACATATGGAAAGCCGCAGTTGTTCCTTTTCCGGATACGTCTGCTACAATTAAGGCCGACTGCGTATCACTGGTGCGTAAGGTGTCATAATAGTCGCCCCCAACTTCATCGGCTGATTCAGAAAAAGCAGCAAGCTCAAAATCATCATGCTGATCCAACACCTGTGGCAGTAAACTTTTCTGTACTGTCTTCGCGATTTTTAATTCTTCCTTATAACGCTCGCTTTGCAAAGCCTCTTCCAGCAAGCGGAAGTTTTCGATGGAGATACCCGCCTGATTGGCAAACGTGGAAACGATCTTGGTCATTTCCCGGTTAAAGCCATCGGCCAGTTCTTTCAGCAAGGCCAGCGTACCAATGTTTTCTCCTTTAACATAAATGGGAAAAGCGAGAATGGAGCGAAAACGCGATCCGCGTAACGAAGCCAAATGCTTTGAAAGATTTTTGGTTTTATCCTGACTTTGATCAAGTACGCCCGTAACATGTTCCTTTCGGAGATGCGCGATAATTTCGTTTGCCTCCTTCTCGGAGATGTGATAGGTGAACAGCCGGTGATCATGATCGTTGTTTTTGATCTCCAGCCAGGCGGCATCAGCAAACACCGTGCTTACCGAAGTTTCCAGCAAAATGTTGTATACACTCTCTTCGCTTTGCTCCGTTTGAATCGATTGGCTGATGCGCTGAAAGTTTACTACTTCTTCCAGCTTCTGCTCAAACACGGAAGTAGTGGGTAGGTTGAATAAAATTACCAGGAAGGAAAAGATGCTGTAAACAGCAACAAAAATAAAAAGCGATTGAAAAAAGATATGCGACCGGTGATCCACAAATCCGCGAGCCTCGCCAAATGCGGTTATGGCTTGTGAGTTGGTCGTGTAGAACAAGTACATCACATAAAAAATAGCCAACAGCAACAACAACAGGCTAGTCCACTTTTGCCTGAAGTTGAGGTAAGCCACCCATTTCATGTTGGCGGATAGAATCAATCCGGTAACGATCAACACGCCTAATAATACATTGTACACCCAATCAGCATCGGGTAACTCCAGGCTGTTGTACACCAGGGCAACCATCAATCCGGTCTCAAAGAAATTCCAAAGGCGCAGCAGCCACTTTGATTTTTGATAGAGGATTAAGCGCTTCCATACCGTGTAAGAAGCCATCAAAAATCCTGAAATCAATCCAAGGCTGATGATGTAGTTAGCTTCTACATAAATGAACAGGTTGGTGAGTTTGGATGTGCCCGGTAAATAATCAATCAACCGGAACAACAGGGAAATAACGGTTACCACTAAACCTGTAGCAAACACGCGCCACAATAAGTCAACAAAATTGAGTTGCTCATCGCGATCGATGCGGAACTTATAGAAGTAATAAAGTGAAACGAGGAAAATATTGAAGAGCACACCGGGAAGCCAGGTAGGTAAATCGGGCTCCAGGTTGCTGCGCACACTAAACACCACCGACAGGTCAACAAACAGCAAGGCCACCCAGGTAATCCCTGATATTAAAAACAGCAAACGGGTTAAGGCCTTCAGGCGCATGGAGTCAATCTATAAATATTCGCGTCTATAGGGTTGAGGCTTGGGTAGTAAAGCAAAAGGCCAATCTGGTAATGATTGGCCCTGCAATTATAGGGAAATTTGACCGATTTCAGCCCTTTTTCCGAATGCTACTTGCGGCTATAATTCGGGGCTTCGCGGGTAATGGTTACATCATGCGGATGACTTTCTATAAACCCGGCACTGGTAATTTTTACAAAGCGTGCCTTTTTTAAAGCCTCTATGTTTTTGGCTCCGCAATAGCCCATTCCGGCCCGAAGACCACCCATCATCTGGTACAAAACTTCGGAAACGCGGCCTTTGAATGGAACCCGACCTGAGATCCCTTCCGGTACAAGTTTCTTGATATCGTCCTCTACGTCCTGAAAGTACCGGTCTTTAGAGCCGTCTTCCATGGCCTCAATAGAACCCATGCCTCGGTAGCTCTTGAACTTCCTTCCTTCATAAATAATTACATCTCCGGGCGCCTCCTCGGTTCCTGCCAGCATGGAGCCGATCATTACGCTATCCGCGCCAGCCGCAATTGCCTTCACCATGTCGCCAGAGAATCGGATGCCCCCATCCGCAATTACAGGAATTCCAGAACCCTTCAATGCATTGGCAGCCTCATACACAGCTGACAACTGTGGCAAGCCCACACCGGCTACTACACGGGTAGTACAAATGCTTCCGGGGCCTACACCAACTTTTACGGCATCAGCACCAGCCTTGGCCAGCGCTTTTGCGCCTTCACCAGTGGCCACATTGCCCACCACAATATCCAGTTCAGGGTATTTTCGTTTCACGCGTTTGGCAGCTTCCAAAACACCTTTGGAATGGCCGTGAGCGGTGTCAATGGTAATCACATCAACACCTGAATTTTTCAAGGCATCCACACGGTCAAGAATATCTGGGGTAACCCCAACGGCAGCACCTACACGAAGTCTGCCAAATTTATCCTGGCAAGCGTTGGGTTTGTTTTTCTTCTTTTGAATATCGCGGAAGGTAATCAATCCGGTAAGCCTACCTTTCTTGTTTACGATCGGGAGTTTTTCAATCTTATACTGCTGTAAGATCGTTTCGGCTTTCTCGAGTGTAATGTTCTCCGTGGCAGTAATCAGGTTTTCCCGGGTCATGATCTTTTCTACCGGTACACTCAAGTCTTTTTGAAACCGCAGGTCGCGGTTGGTGATGATTCCCAACAGTTTGCCATTGCTGTCAATTACTGGTATGCCTCCAATCTTAAACTCACGCATGATGTTTTCTGCATCCTGAACGGTTGAGTTCACACTCAATGTAACCGGATCAAGGATCATCCCGCTTTGTGAGCGCTTTACCTTGCGCACCTGCTCGGCCTGCTCATCAATGCGCATATTTTTGTGGATGAAGCCCAGCCCTCCCTCAAGGGCCATGCTGATGGCTAATTCAGCCTCCGTTACCGTATCCATGGCGGCTGAAACAATGGGTATGTTCAGGCGGATGTTACGGGTAAGTTTGCTGCTGATGTTGGTTTCGCGTGGAAGAACCTCGGAATATGCCGGTACCAGCAGTACATCGTCATACGTGAGGGCTTCAAAAAGGAACTTGGAATTTTTAGGAGGCATGGCAAATAATTTACGATCTATTATTTGCCGGGCAAAGGTAGCCTAATTTGCTGATTTCCCAATAAGCCAATTACCAATTATGGTCTTACCTTTACAATAACTAATTTTTTAAGCTATGTACCGTACCATCTACCTAATTGGTTTACTGTTGGTCTGTTCTGCTGCCCTTGCGCAAGTGCAGACTGGCAAAGCCTCTTTTTATGCCGACAAGTTTGAAGGCCGACCTACCGCAAGCGGAGAAAAATACCGCCACAACAAATTGACTGCGGCTCACAAAACATTGCCATTTGGCACCAAAGTGAAGGTGACAAACCTGGATAACAACAAATCGGTTGAGGTTATCATTAATGACCGCGGACCTTATGTTGACGGTCGCATCATCGACTTATCAAAATCTGCCGCTGAACAATTGGGCTTTATTAACCAGGGACTTGCTGAAGTAAAAGTGGAGATTGTTGACCCGGGTGATGGAAAAAAAAGTGATCCGATAAAACCAATTGGACAGGTCTCTGTTGAAGAAAAGGAGTTCTATGATTTTGAGGTAGGCCGCTTGAAACCTTCAGGTTTTGGTGTGCAGATTGGAACGTATCAGGAGCTGGTAAACCTGATACGCCTGGCCGATAACCTGAAAAGTTCCTACCAGAAGAAAGTGACGGTGCAGGTAAAAATTTTAAATGGTATAAAATACTACGCACTGATATTGGGGCAATTTCCTAACCGGGTCAAGGCCGAACACTTCAAATCTGAAATTCAAAAAAAATTCCCAGATGCATTCATTGTTGAATTCAGTCGCCTGTAGTTCATGAAAGAAAAAATTCTCCAATACCTTTCTCAGTATTACCCATCGTTTGATGACGAGTTGAAAGAAGCCATAGCTTCCGCAGGAACATTAAAGAAAGTTTCCGCTGGGGAACAGCTTATGCGGCCCGGTCAGTACTTTCAGTCTACCATGTTAATTGCCAATGGTCGTGTAAAACTCTATCGGGAAGGTGACGATGGCAACGAATTTTTCATGTACTTTCTGGAACCAGGAAACGCATGCGCACTCTCTATGATCTGTGCCACCAAACACGAAAAAAGCCAGATGCTGGCAGAAGCCATTGAAGACACGGAAGTAATTACCATTCCGCTGGAACTCATGGACAACTTGATGAAGAACCATCGTTCGTGGTATTATTTTGTATTGGATACCTACCGCACCAGGTTCGAAGAGTTGCTGAATGTGATTGATCACATCGCCTTTAAAAGCATGGACGAACGATTGGAATTTTACCTGGCCAACCAGGCCGAAAAACTGGGTACCACCACCTTAAACCTTACCCACCAGCAAATTGCCAACGACCTGAATTCCAGTCGCGAGGTCATTTCACGCCTGCTGAAAAACATGGAAAAAAACGGCCGGGTAAGCCTTTTGCGCAATGCGATCATGCTTTCGGCCAAGTTTGAGGTTAAATAGAGCCTAAAACAAAATTTTTTAACCGATTCGGGAACATAATCGTATTCCACGCGTTTATGATAGCATTACTATTATTTTTGATAGAATGACTAATTTTCTCATACGGCTTAACGAAAACCTGTATTTGCGCGATCCGCAAACCTCAGAATTAGGCCAAAAAATAATTACCTCTGGCATTGGGCTCATCGATAGGCTTGGTTTTGAGAACTTTACCTTTAAGAAGCTTGCCGATGAAATTCAATCGACTGAAGCTTCGGTTTACCGCTACTTTGAAAACAAACACAGGCTATTGCTTTACCTGATTGATTGGTACTGGACGTGGATGGAATTCAAATTTGATTTTGAAACCAACAACATTGTTGATGCCCGTGAACGCCTTTCTATTTGCCTGCGGATTTTGACAGAAGAAAAGAAACCCGATTTCTACTCACATGGCATCGATGGAGATGCGTTGAATCGCATTGTAATGGCCGAGTTCGAAAAAACGTACCTCACCAAGCAAGTTGATCAAGATAATAAGGAAGGCGTTTTTCTTCCGTTCAAATCAGTTTGTAAAAAGGTGGCCGGATTGGTGAAAGAAATCAATCCTGCATTTCCGTTTCCCAATGCGTTGGTGAGCACCTTAATTTTATCAGCCAACCATCAGCTTTTTTATGCCCAACATCTTCCATCACTGACAGATATTCGCTTTCAGCCCAGCACACATTACCAGCAACTTACTGATTTCATTAACCTGTTAGCGTTTAAAGCCATTGAACCGTAAGCCATGATCAACAATCACCACATCATACGAATTCTTCGCGAGGGAGCCTTGTTGCTCAATCACACGTACGATCCGGAAAGTTTACGCTTTGTTGAAGTGAACAACCGCACGTACCACGAAGACGAATTCACCGAATTCAAACGCGACTTGTTTGAAGCCGCGAACAAAATTCAAATCATGATGCTGCAGTATCACCTGTCGCCTCAGGATTTTAAAATCTTTATTGAGAAAGAAGAACAGTTTGTATTGGCATTCCGAAAAACAGAAACCGGATTTATTCCTGTGATTATTCATCCGGCTGGTAAACGCAGAATGCAAACTACCATTGAAACTCGCCAGGCTGTACAAGATGCGTTTGATGACCAATCTGAATTTTACAAAGATGAACATGAAGAGATTATCTTCTTTGTCTTGTTTCCGCAGGAAAGTCTCGTTAGTGACTACGGGCTGGATGAAACCTCGGGCGGAAAAACCCTGAATCCAATTACCCGATTAATCCGTCTGCTTCACGCAGAAAGAAGTCAGATCAATTACATTTTCTTCTTTGCACTTGTTACCGGTTTAATCAGCCTCGTGTTGCCGCTTGGTATTCAGGCTACCGTGGAACTGATTTCCGGTGGTGTGTTTTTCAGCTCTGTGTATGTGCTTATTGGCATTGTGATCCTCGGAGTGATTTTCGGAGGAGTTCTTCAAATCATTCAAATCAGTTTAGTGGAACATTTACAGCGAAGGATATTCACCAAAGCCTCACTGGAATTTGCCTATCGCATTCCACGACTAAAAGCTGAATCCATCATCAGCAACTATGCACCTGAATTGGTAAACCGGTTTTTCGACATCATCACCATTCAAAAAGGATTACCCAAACTGCTGATCGATTTCACTTCAGGTATTATTCAAATTGCTTTTGGCTTACTGTTGCTTTCACTCTATCACCCTTTCTTTGTGTTCTTCAGCATCGGGTTGGTCAGCATTCTGATTATCATCTTTTACCTCACCGGCCCAAAAGGTTTGCGCTCATCCATTGAAGAATCGAAATACAAATACAAAGTGGCCCAATGGCTGGAGGAACTGGCGCGTGCCATCAACTCGTTCAAGCTTGCCGGTAGCACAGATCTGCCCATTAAAAAAACTGACTATAACGTAAACAACTACCTCAAATACAGAAAAACACATTTTCAAGTACTGATCAGTCAGTTCTCGTTCATATTGCTTTTTAAAGCGTTGGTAACAGGCGGTTTGCTCATTGTGGGTACCATTCTGGTAGTTGACCGACAGATTACGCTTGGACAGTTTGTAGCATCTGAAGTCATCATCATTCTCCTGCTCACGTCTGTTGAAAAAATCATCATGTACATGGATGTGATTTACGATATGCTCACAGCCGTTGACAAAGTAGCGCAGGTTACCGATTTACCGCTGGAAAAAGTTGGTGGACTTGATTTCCCTCGCAGCACACAACCCAAAGGCTATACCATTGATGTTAAAAATCTGAAGTACAAATATCCGGATCAACCGAACTTCATGATTAAAGGAATTGACCTGCACATTAAGGGCGGTGAACATGTATGTATAGCAGGCCCGGGCGGCTCAGGTAAAACAACCTTAACCAATGTAATCTCGGGTATTTACTCAGACTTTGAAGGTGCCGTTACCATTAACGATTACTCCATACGCGATCTAGACCTCACGCACTTACGTGATAAAATCGGGAAGAATATTTCGCAGGAAGACCTGTTTGACGGTACCATTCTCGACAACATTACTGTTGGCAAGCCCATGGAAAGTGTTGAGGATGCCATTCGTGCGTTGCGTATGGTTGGCCTGTCCGATGAAATCAACAGCTTGCCGGAAGGACTCAACACCCACCTGACCAGTGGCGGAAAAAATCTTTCCAATACCACCGTACACAAATTAATTCTTGCGCGTTGCCTGGCAAAAAATCCGGAGTTGATCATTCTCAACGATTTCTTCAATGGCTTGAAACGCGATGCTAAAGTTGAATTGATCAACTGCCTGGTGAACAAACAATATCACTGGACGTTGCTTGCGGTTTCTAATGATCCCTTGATTATGGAAGCCTGCGATCGGGTAATCGTATTGAATGATGGGATAATTGAGGCAGAAGGAACATTCCATGAACTCATGAAAGACAATAAAATAAATCGTTACCTCGACTAGTATGCTAAACCTATCGCGAAATCGGGTGAATAAAATCATAGAGCAGGAAAAGCTCTATTCCCTCAGGGCAATTAAAACCCCGCGAGCCGGCAGAATTCTGGCGCGTTGGCTCGTGGTACTTGGGGTTATTTTTCTAATTATCCTGTTTGTACCCTGGCAGCAGAACGTTCGGGGTACGGGCAAGGTAACAGCCTTCGATCCAATAAACCGGCCACAAACCGTGCAGTCGGCCATAGCCGGGCGTATTCAACACTGGCATGTACGCGAAGGTGAGTACGTTGAGAAGGGTGACACCATCATTACGCTTAGTGAAATCAAGGATAAATATTTTGATCCCGAATTATTAACACGTCTTCAGGAACAAATCAATGCGAAAGAACAAAGCTTAGTGGCGAAAGAACAAAAAGCGGCAGCGTTACTCCGCCAGATCAATGCGTTGCGCGAAGCCATGCAAAACAAAATCAGTCAGGCCAAAGCAAAACTGGAAGCAGAAGAGGTACGGTTTAAGAACGCTGAAAACCAATTTCAGCGAAACACAAAACTGTTCGAGGCGGGTAACATTCCCTTAACCAAATACCAGGAGATTGAATACAAGTACCAGGGTGCTCAGGCTGATTTCACCAATGCAAAAATTGAATTGGATCGTGTGGAAGCAGAATACCTGGACAAAATCAGCAAAGCTGAATCAGACCGAAGCAACACGCAAGCTGAAATTTTTGATACGGCCGCTGATTTAGCCAAGCTGCGCAATGAGTTTGCCAACATGCGCATACGAAATGAGCAATACCAAATCATCGCTCCGCAAGATGGTGTAGTGGTGCGCGCCATGCTGGCGGGTATTGGCGAAACCATAAAAGAAGGTGAAGCCGTATGCATGATTATGCCCCTTACAGAAGAAGACCTTGCCGTGGAGTTATATGTGAAAGCCATGGATGTACCCCTGATTACGCGCGGTCGAAAAGTTCGGATTGAGTTTGATGGATGGCCCGCGCTGCAATTCTCAGGTTGGCCAAGTGTTTCGGTAGGAACTTTTGGTGGAGAAGTGAAAGTAATCGACTATGTAAATTCAAAACCGGGAGAGTTCCGCTTGCTCGTTATTCCCGATCGTTCCGATGATCCATGGCCATCGCAACTGCGTGTTGGCTCAGGCATAAAAGCGTGGGTGATGCTGGATGATGTGCCGGTGTGGTACGAAATCTGGCGACAGCTTAACGGCTTCCCGCCAAGCCTGTACGAGGCACCACTTGATAGTATCATCGAAAAGAAACCAGAAGAATCCAGAAACGATGAAGAAAAATAATTTTCTTTTCATACTACTTTTTGCTGGTATGGCTTCGCTTCGGGCGCAAAGCCTGACGGATTCTATATTCATACTACCCGATACCACACGTCCGTTCACCATTGAAAACTTTTATTACCTCGTGCTATCCCATCATCCCATCGCACGACAAACCGAATTACTAACGGATGTTGCCAAACAGGAAATACGCCTGGCACGTGGAAGCTTTGATCCGAAAATTGAAATTCAATACCTCAACAAAAATTTCAATGACACCGAGTACTACCAGATTTTTGATGGTGCCGTGAAATTTCCAACCGTATTCCCGATTGATCCCAAAGTGGGCGTGGAACGAAATGAAGGACAATTTCTGAACCCTGAACGATACATTTCAGATGCCTTCAATTACCGCCAGTTTTATGCGGGCATTTCGTTGCCGCTTGGGCGCGGATTAATTACGGATGAGCGAAGAACAGCATTGCGTCAAGCTGAACTTTTCAAAGATCTTACCGAAGCAGAACAAGTAAAACTGATCAATAAACTATTGCTGGATGCTGCCAAAGATTACTGGAACTGGTACCATGCCTATTACAATTTCCGATTGCTTCAGCGTGGCGTACTTGTGGCACAGGATATTTTTGACCGGACAAAAGTAAATGCGCAACTCGGTGAAGCTGCACCTATCGATACGGTGCAAGCTAAAATTACCTTACAACAACGATTGATTGAACAACAGGAGGCGATACTGAATTTTCAAAATTCAGGTATCGTGTTGAGCACTTACCTGTGGGATAGTTTGGGAAACCCGGCCATGCTTACACCGGATAGAGTACCTGTGCTTAATCGCGATATGCTGGTACTTTCTACTCAGGAACTGGAGCAACTTACAGAACAAGCCCGCATGAACCATCCGGAGTTGCGTAAACTTGCTGTAAAACTTTTACAACTTGAAAATGAACGGAGGCTTGCTGCTGAATTTTTAAAGCCCCGCCTGGATGTTAATTACAACTTGTTAAATCAGCCGTTTGATCCAAATTGGAATACCAATTTCAATTTAGGAGATAACTACAAATTCGGATTGGATTTCAGCATGCCGGTATTTCTGCGTAAAGAACGCTCCAAGCTGGCGTTAACGCGATTGAAAATTTCCGGAACAACATATGAGCGTGATCTCGCCCAACGCCAAATTGTAAACGACATCAATGCCACCCACAACGAACTGGTAAATACCGCGGCCATCATGAGCAATCAGCTTAGCATGGTTCAGAATTACGAGCGATTGCTTGAGGCTGAAATTTTGAATTTCGAAAGCGGAGAAAGTGATTTATTCAAAATCAACATCCAACAGGAGAAGCTTATCCAATCGCAAAGCAAGCTGGTGAAGCTGATGTCGGAGTACGAAAAACAAAAAGCTTTGTTATACTGGGCTGCGGGTGTACGCAACCTAGGGTTCACCAATTAGGGCTAAAGAATGGCGCGCTCCAGCAAATCGCCCAACGCGTAAGCTGTAAGCGCAGCGATTACACCCAGGCCAACTGTTTCGGCAATGCTACGCACATAGCCGGCTTGCGTAACAAAATTCTTGGCTGCGCCTATCAGCACAAATGCGATGAAAGTAAAAAGCGATGATACAAAGAAAGGACTCGCGTCAACTTTATTAAGTAACGTGGCCACATAGGAAACAAGCGGGACCGCCCCTGCAATTACAAAGGCCATAAAGGTGAACAGTCCCGATTTGAAAGGGGACTTATCTTCTTTCATCAAGCCCAGCTCATCGTGCATCATGGTTTGCAACCACACCTGTCGGTTGGCCGTGATGCGGTTCACCACCATTTCCAGTTCAGCACCTTCAAAACCCTTGGCCCGATAGATATCCTCAACTTCTTTGCGCTCTACATCGGGCATGTTATCAATCTCCCATTCCTCAACTTTCAAATGCTTATTGTAATTATCGACCTCAGATTTCTTGGAAAGAAATGCACCGATAGACATAGAAAGACCATCAGCAAGTAAGTTAGCCACACCCAGTATCAACACAATTTGAATGCTTAAGCCTGCACCGGCTGAACCCGCAACAACTGCAAACGTAGTCACGATTCCATCAATCGAGCCATAAACCATTTCCGGCAAATACTTTTCTGCTTTCTTAAACCAGGTGGATGTGCCGTGGTAATGATTTTCTTTGGATTCGTGTGTTGACATTACCGTTTAGACTGGTAAAAAAAATGCTAACTGATTTATCAGGGCGCCAATATAGCCTCAATAACTTCCATGGCTGCGCGCTCTCCGGATTTCAAGGCTCCACTCACCGTTCCAAACTCACCTGTATCATCCGTGGCTTCACCGGCAAAGAAAAGCTTATCGCCAACCGGAGCACCTAAATCTGTACGGTCTGCATTTGTTCCGCCCGGTAATGGATAGGAAACACCACCTTTAATTAATGGATCTTTTGTCCAATCCTTTATGGTGTACACAAGCGAATTGTCGGTTGTATCTCTTCGGATATTTTCTGTTGCCTTTCCATCAAACACCGCATCCATCTCACTTAATAATTGAAGCACAACCTGATCGCCCGTCAGGCCAGAAAATTGCTCAGCTTTTTCACCGTTAATGGTAATGGAAAGTGTGCGGTTAAGTTCACTTCTTCCAATGGCGTTATTCAGATAATCGGGACTTTCAGCACCACCAAAAAGTGCTGCAACATCTTCGCCATAAAAATTTCGTTTGAATTCCAGGATCACCCGCATGGAAGCATCCATACCAATACGACTCATAGCGCCTGTTTTGGATGAAGGCAAAGCAGGTGTAAACGAAATATCTCCGGCCTTCAAAACAGAAACCGGCACGGTCACAATTACTTTATCTACAGTTTCTGTTCCGCCCGCATGCGTGATCTCCACTTTTTCACCACCATAATTCACCGACTGCACTTTTGTATTGTATTGCACCGATGAAACAGCGCGTACATAACGCGACAACAACACATCCTGCAATGGATTTGTACTGGATGTAAATTCCTTCCCATCGTGTGTAACCTGGGCTAATGCTTCTGCCAATGCATTTGCTCCGATTCGGTTAGCTGATGATCCGTAAGTATTGCCCAACCACGAATTGATAATTGCATTCATGCGTGCAGCCACACCTGCGCCTTGCGCTGCCTGAAGAACCGTAGTGTTTGCTCCTCCGGTAAAAGAAGCAAAGCCTTCGCGAAAGTTTTTTGCGTTAACAAAATCGTTATCCAACAATGCTTCAGCTTCAGCTAACACAGCATTATCAATAAAAAAGGCATCGGCACTGGCCGAACGAAAATCGACCAACGGCACTTTCATCAAATCAATGATCTCTTTCCAACGTGACTCCGATCCGATTACCCGATCAGCACCCAACTCCAACGGAAAATCCGAATAAGGGAGCGCTGCCGGAAAAACAATTAACGATTCCGTGGGCACATCACTTCTTCGTAATGAACAAACACGGCCACCCAACCGGCTGGAAGCTTCGAATATTTTAACCTTAACGCCTTTGGAAATCAGGATATCGGCTGCCAATAATCCGGCTGCTCCTGCACCGATAATTCCAACCACACCATCGTATTGAATTTCAGGGCCGGGGCCATCCTCTTTACAAGATGAAAGCCAGGGCAGCGCAAGTCCTGCTGACAATCCAAATCCAATTTGTTTAATGGCCGTTCTGCGTTTCACCGTTTACTTAGTTTTCTGAAAGATAGCGAGGATTAGAGTTTTAAGAAAATATCCCCATTTTAGGCTCATGAATACGGTCGAGGCAGAAAAAGTAAAGCGCATTGCAATTGTTGGCCCGGAATGCACGGGCAAAACGGATCTGGCTATGGCCTTAGCCAGTCATTACCAAACCGTTTGGGTGCCTGAATATGCACGGAATTACATTGACCGGTTAGAGAGACCTTATATTGAAGGTGATTTACATACCATTGCACATTGGCAGCTGTTTACCGAAGATTCGCTTGCCCTAAAAGCAAATCGGGTACTCATTTGTGATACCGACCTTACTATCATTAAAGTATGGAGTGAACATAAATATGGTCGGGTTGATCCTAAAATTATAGCGCTGATGAAGGCTCGTACGTACGATCTGCACTTACTCACGTACGTTGATATTCCGTGGGAAGATGATCCGCAACGCGAACATCCGGATAAACGCGAGTACTTTTTCAACCTATACAAGCGTGAACTTGAACAGCAAGGCATACTTCCTGTTGAAATACGGGGAACGCGAGCGGAACGCGTAGACACAGCAATAACAGCTATAGATCGCATCTTGCAACCTTGAAATACCGCTCACCAAAACGCGGTTTTTCTTTTCAGGTCAAAGTGATAACTTCCTATCCTAAACCTGAACCACCATGACATCCCGCAGATCGTTCTTCCGTAAAACAGCCGGCATTGCCACCACATTCGCGCTTACACCCATCGCACAACAAGCGCTAGCCGAAGATATTTCCGATGCGTTGTTCTCCTTAAATAAATTGTCACCGCTGGATGCTGCCGGTGACGAAGAACTGTGGGCTCGCATGGCACAAGCGTATACTGTCTCGCCTACCATTTTGAATCTCAACAATGGTGGAGTTAGTCCGCAACCCAAAGTAGTGCAAGATGCCGTTGACCGATATTCCCACTTAAGCAACGAAGCGCCAACCTACTATATGTGGCAAATTTTGGATAAAGGTCGTGAGTCGGTACGCAGAAAACTCGCTGACCTGGCCGGCACATCACCCGAAGAGCTTGCCGTAAACCGAAATGCAACGGAAGCACTCGACACAGTAACCTGGGGTTTAACGCTTACCAAAGGTGATGAGATTGTGATGACGAAGCAGGATTACCCCAACATGATCCAGGCATGGAAGCAAAAGGAAATGCGCGATGGTATAAAAATCAAATGGATCAGTTTTGATTTGCCCGCAGAGGACGATGATGCGATTGTAAAAGGTTTTATTAACGCGACAACATCCAAAACAAAAATCTGGCACATCACCCACATGATTAACTGGACCGGCCAGATCATGCCTGTAAAAAAACTTTGTGATGAAGCCCGGAAAAGAAACATCATCTCCATTGTGGATGGTGCGCACACCTTTGCACACATGGCGTTCAGCATAAAAGATTTCAATCCGGATTACTATGGAACCAGTCTGCATAAATGGCTGAGTGCACCCTTTGGTACAGGTATGTTGTACGTGAAAAAAGAAAACATTGCCGGCTTATGGCCCCTCTTCCCAAACGACAAGCCCACCGACAGCAACATCCGTAAGTTTGAAACCCTGGGTACCCGCTCCTTTGCACCTGAGCAAGCCATTGGGCAGGCCATTGATTTTCACAACGGCATTGGAAGCAAACGTAAAGAAGAACGCCTGCGGTACTTAAAGAATTATTGGTGCGAAAAGGTGGTGAAGAATCCGCGCATAAAACTTCATGTTTCCATGAAACCGGAGTACGCCTGTGCATTGGGCACTTTCTCTGTTGATGGCATGGAGCCTGCTGATGTTATGAACAAACTCTTCAACGATCATCAAATTCACACCACTTCAATTGTCTGGGAAAACATCAGTTGCGTACGGGTAACCCCACACGTGTACACCACCACTAAAGACCTTGACCGGTTTGTTGAGGCTGTACTGAAGATTGCTTCATCCTGATTTTCATTAACAAAACTTTTTCTCATGATTCGGTATGTTCTTATTATCACCTCCTTCCTCCTTTGTTACTGCTCATCCAATCAGGAAAAACTCAAACAAACGGAACTTACCGTTTCCGGGCTAAAGCAGCCGGTTGAAATCATTCGCGATGAACATGGGGTTAACCACATCTTTGCTCAAAACCAACACGACCTTTTCTTTGCACAAGGTTATGCCGCAGCCAAAGACAGACTATTTCAATTTGAAATCTGGCGGAGGCAAGCGACCGGAACCGTAGCTGAAATTTTAGGAGAACGCGAAGTGAAACGCGATATCGGTGCACGACTTTTTAAATATCGTGGCGACCTGACCCAAGAACTAAACCACTATCACCCACAGGGCGAAGAAATTATTCAGGCATTTACTGATGGTGTAAATGCTTTTATCAAAGAAACAGAAAATAACCCTCAACTTCTTCCAATCGAATTTGAATTGCTTGGGATTAAACCCGGTTACTGGACACCCGATGTTGTCATATCACGGCACCAGGGTTTGGTGGGCAATGTTACCGATGAACTTGATATTGCACGCGCGATTGTTTTGCTGGGAGAAGAAAAAGTAAAAGAGCTTCGTGTGTTTGAACCTGGCGAGCCCGACCTCACATTCGATCCAGCTATTGATACTGCTGGTCTCTTTGAAAATATTTTAGAATTATACACTACCTACCGAAGACCGGTTTCCTTCAAGCCTGAAGATCTTATTGCTTACACCAATCCCTCCTCTATCGACTACAATTTTCTGGCGCAAGCCGATGAACAAGCATTGCTTGAGCTTACTAACTCTTCACAACACGTTATTGGTAGCAACAACTGGGTTGTCTCAGGAAAAAAATCCGTATCGGGTTATCCTCTACTGGCCAATGATCCGCATCGTGCATTGGCGGCTCCCTCGCTACGCTACATGGTTCATTTGCACGCACCGGGTTGGAATGTAGTAGGCGGTGGCGAGCCGACTATTCCCGGGATTTCTATCGGACATAATGAACACGGTGCCTGGGGACTTACTGTTTTTGAAGTGGATAGTGAAGACTTGGTTGTGTATGACCTCGACCCAAAAAATCTGCTTCGGTACAAATACAACGGATCGTGGGAAGAGATGAAAATCATTCCCGACACCATTCAGGTAAAAGATGCTGCGGATGTGTACGTCAACCATCAATACACCCGACATGGACCCGTAACATTTGTTGACACGAAACGGAATAAAGCGTATGCGGTGCGGTGTGCCTGGTTGGAACCGGGAGGTGCACCATACCTGGCAAGTCTGCGCATGGATGTTGCCAAAACCTGGGAAGAGTTTCGTGAGGCTTGTACGTTCAGTCATCTTCCGGGTGAAAATATGATTTGGGCAGATCAGCAAGGAAACATCGGCTGGCAAGTGGTAGGCATTGCACCTGTGCGTAAAAACTGGACTGGCCTGTTGCCCGTACCGGGAGATGGACGTTATGAATGGGACGGATACCTTCCCATCAAACAATTGCCCAATACACTAAATCCTGAAAAAGGCTTTTGGGCAACCGCAAATGAAAACCTGGTTTTAAGCAATTACCCGCATCGGAATGCAGTGGGTTGGGAATGGGCTGATAGCAGTCGGGCGAATAGAGTAAATGAAGTACTCGCATCAAAAGAAAAATTTACGGTTGATGACATGAAGCAACTTCAGGTGGATTACTTGTCGCTACCGGCACGCAACCTTATACCTTACTTGCAACAACTTGAATTTGAAAATGCAACATATGATAGTCTGAAAAACCTGTTACTGAATTGGGATTACGTTCTTTCATCTTCATCCATTGAAGCTGCAGTATATGTCGCCTGGGAAAGAGAAATTATTCGTGAGGCTTATACGCGTTTTGTGCCTGCACATGCCAGAGATGCTATTCGTTATGTACCGTTAAGACGAATACAGGAGTGGTTAAAAAGTAACCGTACTGAATTTGGGGGCACTAATTCATTTCTCAAAAACTCTTTTCAAAAAGCTGTGGATAATCTAAAAGAAAAGTTAGGTAGTGATATTACTAATTGGCAGTATGGCCAACCTGAATATCATCACGTGTTGATCAAGCATCCGTTGAGCAATGCGGTCAATGACTCCCTTCGGGAACTGTTGAATTGCGGACCCTTGCCTCGTGGCGGAAATGGATTTACTCCCGGCATGACGGGCAATGGTGATAATCAAACCAGTGGAGCATCATTTCGAATGGTTGCGGATTTATCTAACCTGAATGAAACCTGGTTCACCAACGCCCCCGGGCAAAGTGGTGATGTACACAGTTCGTTCTACAAAAACTTATTTGAACCCTGGGCCCTTGATGAACACTTCAATGTGTTTTTTACCAAGCGCTCCATTGAAAAAGTCGCGCATGAACGCATTGTGCTTAAACCTTAAAAATCCAGTGGATGATTTTTGTCAGGTGTGACTTTAATCACAACATATTTTAAGGAAAGGCTATAGGTTTAAGTAATTAAACCTCTAATGCTATGAAAAAGAACATGGGTAAAACCGACAAATTAATTCGGGTAACACTGGGGCTGATTTTTATTGCCCTGTATTTTGCCGGAACCGTTACTGGAACATTGGGCATTGTACTGCTTATTTTAGGAGCGGTGTTCATCCTAACCAGTGCCATGAGTTTTTGTCCACTCTATACGTTGGTGGGCATAAACACGTGTGCAGTAAAGAAATAATGTTTGATTAAGCGCCAAACCAATTCGGGAAGCTCCACACCATCCAGCCATAAACAGCAAACCGAAGTATACGGGATATACAAACAAGCAAAAAGGTTTTGAAAGGAAGCCTTACCGAGCCCGCAAGCATGCACATGGCTGAAAACGGAACCGGTGTAATGGCACCTACCAAAACCAGGTACATGCCATATTTGCGCAAGCTGTATTCATATTGAACCAGATACCGTTCGCGTATTCTTTTAAAGAATGCTGTTTTGGTAAAGGTTATTCCGATGTAGTACCCAAGTACACCTGCTCCATAGGAAATTACCGCCAGAATGGAAAGGTTAATGATATATTGCGAAAGATCGCCCTGATGTTGCCAGAGGATCATAAAAAATTCCGGAGGAATAATACCGAAAACAATCTCTGAGGCTGTAAAAATTGAAAACAATAAAAGCTCCTTTCCAGCTAATGTTTTCATGTGTTGCGACAGCGTTTCTTCGATGTAGCCTTCCAGCAAAATATACGCTGTAATAATCACGGCAAACCAAAGCAACCCCTTCAGCAGGTTACGCATCAAAAATCCCGATGGCGTTTCGTTGTCTTGTTGTTCCATACCTTATCCAACTATCGGCATACGTTTAAAGGGTTTCGACTCATCAAATAACTTCCGATACGTAGCATGTCGTTTAACCACCGGTGCATTAATTTGTTCTACAACCCGTATCATTTTAGGATTGAAGTCTCCAATCCAATTCATTTCGTATTGCTGGTAAGCAAATCCCTTTGCGTGAGCCATTTTTCTGAATGTCTCAATAATGGCTCCGTCAACACCTTTTCCCTGATGTTCGGGCACAACGCCAAATAAAAGTCCAAATGCCTTTTTATTCGTTTTGCGAAACGAATGCCATACAAACTTCAATTTACCCAGCACATCCAGCTTACCATTTACGTGTTTAAATATCTGGTTTACTTCCGGTAACGATAAGAAGAACGCTATCGGCTCACCCTTATAGTATCCAAACCACAATAACTTCTCATCCATAATCGGCTTCATCTGCTTAACCAAATGACGCGCCTGTGCTTCGGTTAGTTCAGGTATTTCACCACGCTTTGCCCAGGCACGATTATACACATCTTTAATTTTTGTCGGCAATGTATCCCACTGTGATTTAGGTAAATAACTGAATGCGTAATCCGGGTTTTGTTCCACCAGCTTGGCCTTTTCATACAAGCGGTCATCCAATGGGCCTTCAATTGGGCGGCCAAAGGTTAGCTGATAGAAATAAACCTGGAAACCATAGGCTTCAAAAAACTCCTTGTAATAAGGGAAATTATAATTGCATTGATAATTGGGTTCGCGGTCATATCCTTCAATTAACAATCCCCACCACCGGTCGCGGTTGCCGAAATTAATGGGGCCATCCATAGCCTCCATGCCGCGATCCTGCAACCATTTTTTAGCTGTATCGAACAACGTAAATGCAGCTTGTTGATTTTGAATGCACTCAAAGAAACCGAATCCACCGGTAGGCTGATCGTTTCCTTTATTAACTGTTTTTTGATTGATGAAAGCTGCAATTCGCCCGATTGTTTCACCAGAATCGCTTTGTAAAATCCAACGCACGCATTCACCGTGTTGAAAAGTCTTGTTCTTCTCCCGATCAAAAACTGCCTCGACATCTTTATCCAACGGCCTGATCCAGCATGGCTCATTTTTGTAAAGCCTTACCGGCAGCATCAGAAATTCACGCTGATGTTCTATGCTTGTAACCTCACTAATTTTCATGCTTCTGGTATTCCGCTTGCTTCAATTGGGCTCGTTGATCCGGAAGTTGAATGATAAACGTTGTACCCGCTCCAGGTTTACTCACTACGTCAATTATACCATTTAATTTCTCTACTGCATTCTTAACAATATATAACCCAATACCCGATCCATCGGATTGCTCAGTGGCACGATAAAACATTTCAAATATTCTGCCGAGGTTCTCCTCACTGATTCCAATACCATTATCAGCAAAAACAATTCTCACTCCCTCACCATCGGCTGACGAAATCTCTACATGAACCTGCGGTTGGCCCGAATCCGTTTGTCTGTACTTGATCGCATTGGAAACCAGGTTTCTGAAAATCTCACCAATGCGCCAGGGATCGCTGTAAAATTCGCCTTGCTGTATGGAAATATCAAATTGAACATCTGCCGCGCCATCGAGGTAATTTAAATCGGTGATGGTGCGCGATAAAATATTTTTAAAATCAATCTGGTCAATTTTTACTTCCAGCTTTAAATTTTTGGAGTGGCTAAGCACATCGCTGATGAAGTGATCCAGGTCTGCTACTTTCTCTCCGATAATGCGAATGTATTCGTGCAGATCATCGGTATTGCCCGGAAGTTTTGAAAGATTAACGAGACCCAGGATGGATGATAAAGGCGCACGCAGGTCATGAGAAACCTTATACACGAAATTATCCAACTCCGTGTTTCTCGTCTTTAATTCTTCTTCTAATTGTTTATGACTGGTGATGTCGACATACACGCCATAAATTCCAATGGCCTGTTCATCAATCATAATGGGCATACCGTAAAGAATTACATCTACGCGATTTCCATCTTTTCGCTTGCGGAAGGTCTCCAACTGAATAACCCGCTTAGAAGCAATAAGGTTATTCAAATCAATCCCTTCTATCTGCAACTCGGATGGTACGATAAAATCATTCAGGTTTTTACCCTTGACTTCATGCATGTCGTACCCGAAAATAGATGAGAAGCCCGGGTTTATCATCTCCACGCGCCCATTCACATCCAACATGACCACGGCAATCGGAACATTGTTGAACAATTGCGTAAATAATGTTTCGTTCTTTCGGATTTCTTCCGCTACACGCTTTTGATCGGTAATGTCGCGAACAATAATCTGAACACCAGGTTGGCCTTTAAAATTAAAAGGCATGGCAGAAGTTTCTACAAAAATAATCTCACCATTTGCGCGTATAAATTTCTCTTCAGCAGCAGGAAGTGTTTCACCCGCCAGTACGCGCTTCATGCGCTCAACCACAAGGGGTTTGCTGTCGGGGTGAACAAATTCCATCACATTTCGTCCAATCAATTCACCTTGCTTCACCCGCATAAGGCTGTGCGCGTATGCATTGGCCATTACGAGCTCCCCGTTTATGTGAATGCCAATGCCCAAAGGCAAATGTTCAACGAGTGATTGAAAACGCAACTCGTGTTCTTGCTCCTGAAGTTTTCGTTCGGTGATGTCAATCATGATTCCCTTGCGCATAATGCCATCCGCAAAGGGAGCTGGATTTGAACGGGTTTCAATCCACCGGATTTTTCCATTCACCAGTATTCTACCTTCCCAATTCCACGCACCGTGGGTGTCGTGACTTTGTTGTAAAGTCTCTTCAAAACCAGAACTGTCATCAGGTAAAATTATCTTCCGGAAAACCGTAGAATCCTTAAGGAAAACATCCGCATCAATGCCTAAAATTTCTTTGCAATTTTCACTGATATACTGAAACGAACGGCTTCCATCCTTGCGGATGATGTATTCATAAACTACACCGGGCAGGTCCTGAAACAACTGCTGCATATCAGATGATAACGATAATAGGTTTGGCAGAGGGCCTTTTTAGGGTTAGTTCAGATTTTAGCGTGTGCAAGATAGATTTTAGCTGAAATTATCCAAAGGTTAACACCGTTCAGAATTGGTAAACTCTTGGTAAAACCAACAAAAAACCCATCCTCAAGGTGAAGATGGGTCTTGATAATGATGATAAATCTGGCTCGCCTAAGAAGCCTTAAGGGCCTCGGCACCGCCAACAATTTCAAGAATTTCCTTGGTGATGGCCGCCTGACGTGTTCGGTTGTAGGTCAACCGCAACTCTTTCAGTAATTCTCCGGCATTTTCAGTTGCTTTATCCATGGCTGTCATACGTGCACCATTTTCTGCTGCGTTGGAATCTAACACCGCCTTAAATAATTGCACTTTCAACGACTTTGGTATCAAACCGGTAACAATCTCTTCACGATCTGGCTGGTAGATATAATCCACTTCAGCTGTTTTTTCTTCACTTTCAGGCATCACTACAGGCAAGTACTGCTCTGTGCGCAACACTTGTGTGGCCACATTCTTAAACTCGTTGTATACAATTTCAACCTTATCGTACGTGCCCTTTTTAAATGCATCCATGATGTACTCTGATGCATCGGCCACACGATCAAAGGTAAGGGAAGCAATAACTCCTGTATAATTTTTAACGATCGGGAATTTACGCTTGCCGAAGTAGTCCTCAGCTTTCTTGCCAATCGACATTACCGTTACATTCCCCTGACGATTTTGTTGCTCGTACTTTTCGCTGATCAGGCGCAGCACACCTTTAAACACGTTGGTGTTAAATGAACCGCACAATCCGCGATCAGAACTTACCGCAACAATAAGAATCTTCTTTTCTTGACGCACCGCACTAAACCAGTTATCGGCACCATCACTTTGTGCTGAAGAAAGGTTACGAAGAATGTAGGCCAGTTTGTGTGCGAACGGACGCATCTGCAAAATCCGATCTTGCGACCTACGTAATTTTGCGGCTGCCACCATTTTCATGGCCTTGGTGATCTGCTGGGTAGAGACCACCGAAGTAATGCGATTCTTAACTTCCTTTAAACTCGGCATTGTTCTGCTTAATATTTCGAGGCTAAATCAAGAGCTACTTTTTTGATGGTTTCCACATCCGCGTCTTCGAACTTACCGGCACGTAAGTTATCCAACACCTGCTGATGAGCAGAGCGCATCAAGGCAAGAAAATCTGCCTCAAACTCACGCACCTTGTTAACCGGCACACGGTCAATAAAGCCACGGGTAGATGCGGTGATGATCGCAACCTGTTCCTCTACCGGAACCGGTGCATACTGATCCTGCTTCAATACCTCGGTGTTTCTGCGACCACGTTCAATTGTCAGTTTAGTTGCCGCATCAAGGTCGGAACCGAATTTGGCAAATGCTTCCAATTCACGGAACTGTGCCTGATCAAGTTTTAACGTACCGGCCACCTTCTTCATGGATTTGATCTGAGCTGCACCACCTACACGCGATACCGAAATACCCACGTTAATAGCCGGACGGATACCGGAGTTAAACAAGTTTGTTTCAAGGAATATCTGACCATCGGTAATGGAAATTACGTTGGTCGGGATGTAAGCCGATACGTCACCAGCCTGTGTTTCGATAATCGGAAGTGCCGTAAGTGAACCACCACCTTTAACCAAATGCTTGATGGAGTTAGGCAAGTCGTTCATGTTCTTCGCAATCTCATCGTTGTTGATGATTTTGGCCGCACGCTCCAATAAGCGAGAGTGCAGGTAGAATACGTCACCGGGATACGCTTCACGTCCGGGAGGTCTTCTCAACAGCAGGGATACTTCGCGGTAAGAAACAGCCTGCTTGGAAAGGTCATCATAAATAACCAATGCCGGACGACCCGTATCGCGGAAGAATTCACCGATAGCTGCACCGGTAAACGGAGCAAAGAACTGCATCGGAGCTGGATCAGATGCCGTTGCTGATACAATTACCGTATAGGAAAGTGCACCTGCTTTTTCCAATTCAGCGGCCACGTTGGCAACCGTTGATCCCTTCTGGCCAATCGCTACGTAAATACAATAAACTGGCTGGCCTTTTTCAAAAAATTCTCTCTGGTTGATAATCGTGTCAATCGCCACAGCAGTTTTACCTGTCTGACGATCGCCAATGATCAATTCACGCTGACCACGACCAATCGGAATCATGGAGTCAATCGCTTTGATACCGGTTTGCAATGGTTCGTTTACAGGCTGACGGTAGATAACACCCGGAGCTTTGCGCTCCAAAGGCATCTCATACAGCTCGCCACTCAACGGGCCTTTTCCATCAACAGGTTCGCCAAGTGTGTTAACCACACGACCAACCATGCCATCACCCACCATAACAGAGGCAATCTTACCGGTACGTTTTACGGTATCACCTTCGTGCACACCCTTTGAGTCGCCAAACAATACGGCACCCACGTTGTCTTCTTCCAGGTTCAATACCATGGCGCGAAGACCATTTTCAAATTCAAGCAACTCACCGGCTTGTGCCTGCGTGAGGCCATAGATGCGGGCTACCCCGTCACCTACTGACAATACGGTACCAACTTCTTCCAGTTCAACATCCGTACGGGATTGCGAAAGTTGTTCACGCAATATTGCGGATACTTCTTCAGGTCTGATTTCTGCCATGATATCTTCTTGTTTCTTTGTCGTTAATTTATTGTCGATCAAAATCCCTTCACATAAGGGTTCTGACTGAATTTAGTTTTCAATGCTTTTAATTTATTCTTGATGGAAGCATCCACCTGGCGATCGCCCACCGTCAGCACAAAACCACCAATCATGTCGGCATCTACTTTTTCCACCAACTCAATTTGCTTTTTCTTACTGATCTGCTGAACAATCCCTTCAATCTCTTTGCGCAAAGCAGCATCAACCGGGAAAGGGGTTACCAATTGTGCAGTACCAATGCCCTTGTACACATTATAGGCGTTGTGAAACTCACGTGCAATGGATGGTAACAACGGCTCACGGTTTTTACGGGTGATGATATCGAAGAAAGCCATGGTAAGTGCATGAACTTTACCCGCAAAAACTTTTTGGAGCACATCCCGCTTTTTATCATGACGGATAACCGGGCTGCGCAGCATCAAAGCAAACGCGCGGTTCTCGTTACACACCTTGGTGAATAGCAGCATGTCGTTGTGCACATGGTCTAACACCTGTTGTTCTTCGGCAAGGCCCAACAAGGATTTTACGTATCGCGATGCTACCCGTGATTCAGCCATGCTTTAGTTTACCTTTATATCTTTAATGAATTCTTCCACCAGCTCTTTCTGAGCCTTATCCGTTGAGAGGTTTTTCTTCATTAAACGCTCTGCAACCTGAAGCGAAAACATGGCTACTTGCGTGCGCACATCTTTCATGGCTGCCTGCTTCTCAATTTGAATGGCTGCACGGGCATCATCAATAATTTTGTCAGCTGCCTTTTTTGCATCCAGTTGTGCCTCCTCTTTCATACGGTTAGTTGCCTCGCGTGCTTCTTTCAGCATCTTATCGCGTTCTTCGCGTGCTTCTTTCAGCAACTTTTCATTATCGGCCTGCAGGCGCGTCATCTCAGCACGAGCTTTCTCAGCCGTATCCAACGCATTTTGGATGGATTGTTCGCGCTCCTTCAAAGAGCTCAAAATTGGCTTCCAGGCAAGCTTTGATAACAACAAAACTAAAAGCAGGAAAACTATTGCCTGCCAAACAATAAGACCTGTACCGGGTGTTAAAAGATCCATAGGATTTTATTTTAGTCCTGCCAAGCAGGTAATCATTAAATCAATTTAAAGAGCTTGTCTCAGCCAATTGCATCGACAAGCTCTTTGAGATTCAGACATTATCCCAATGTCCAGATCAGAAGACAAATAACCAGCGCAAACAAAGCAGCAACCTCGATAAGAGCCGCGATGATCAGCATGGCGCCTTGAATTTTACCGGCAGCCTCAGGCTGACGGGCCATACCTTCCATTGCAGAGCCACCGATTTTACCGATACCGATTCCAGCGCCAATTGCAGCCAGACCAGCACCAATTCCAGCGCCCATGATTGCGTAGCTGATGTCTAATAAAAGTGATAACAACATATATTTATTGATTTAAGTGAAACACGTTAATGATGATCATGATCGGCCGTAGCCATTCCAATATAAACTGAGGTAAACAAGGTGAATACGTATGCTTGTATACCTGCAACTAAAATCTCAATCAGGTTAATAAACAGAACTATCAAGCTTGAAATAAACCCTACTGTAACACTCTGAAAAATAAACGCCAGACTGATAAGGCTCAGCAATACAATGTGACCAGCCGTAATCGCCACGAACAAACGAATCATCAGGGAGAACGGCTTGGTGAATATCCCTACGATCTCAACCGGCAAAATCACAATGCGAAGCGGAAGCGGAACACCGGGTGTCCAGAAGATGTGACTCCAGTATGCCTTGTTGCCACTCACGTTGGTAATAATGAACGTGAACACCGCAAGCGTCATCGTCACAGCAATATTCCCCGTCATGTTACCGGCACCAGGCAACAAGCCCAACAGGTTACCGAAAAGAATGAAGAAGAACAGCGTTAACAGGTAAGGCAAATATTTTTCGTAGTGATGGCCGATGTTTGGCTTCACAATTTCATCGCGAACAAAAACAATGATTGGCTCAAAGAACGACTGAAGACCTTTTGGCGCCTTGCCCGCATTTTGCTTTGCCCCTTTCGCAGCGGCCAACAACAATACCATCAACAATGCAGCATTGATAAACAGCATCGCCACGTTTTTGGTGATGGAAATATCGAACACGGAATTTCCATTCAAATAGATGTGACCATGATCAAGCGTGTAGCCATTGTAGGCCACTACATTGTGGTGGTCATCATAAAAATTCTTTGAGGAAAAAATATCCAGTCCGCGTTCAGATGAGTACACGATTACCGGCAGGTAAAGGGTGCCGTAATGCCCATCCCAAAAGTGCCAGATGTGGTCGTCCATTACGTGGTGAAGAATCACCTCGCTGGCGTTAAACTCGCCCCCTTCAGAAGCATCGGCTGCAAACGAAAAAACAGAAGAAAACAGCAGCGCAAGAACGAGGGAAAACCGGGTGAGTTTGTGGTAAAAAACGCTCATTTGGGCCAGATTAGGGGTTTTAAAATCCGACCGCAAAGGTATTAATTAAACTATGAGAAAGAAATCTTTTGAATTTTTTCTTGGCCGTTTTCACCGGCTGATCTGCCGCCACAAAAAGCCTACTTCCAGTGCCGTAAACACGGCATAAACCGCTATGAAAAACACCACATTTTCTAAGGCTCCGGGGCGGTCTTCCCAAATGATTACAGCCAGGTATGACCGAATGCCAAAAGTTTTATGGCGATGGGTATTGACTATGTTAAACTTGAAGCCGCTTTGAGTTAAAGTACGACCGAAAACAATAATTAACATTGTGCTTTTGCCTGCTGATTACTAACTATACTGAGCGAGCCTAACCCTCAACCTATGAAAAAACTCTCCATCTTAGTTGCCGCTTTATTACTCCTCAATGCCTGTCAACAGCAAAAATTTGATGTTGTTATCCGTGGGGGTACCGTGTTTGATGGATCGGGAAAACCCGGTATGGTAACAGATGTAGGCATTAATGCTGATACCATCGCTGCTATTGGCGACCTGGCAAAAGCCACAGGCAAAATTGAGATCAACGCTGAAGGGCTGGCGGTTTCCCCTGGCTTCATCAATGTGTTAAGCTGGGCTACGAAATCATTGATTATTGATGGAAAATCTCAGTCGGATATTCGCCAGGGCGTTACGCTGGAAGTGTTCGGGGAAGGTTGGAGCATGGGGCCGCTGAATGACCAGATGAAAGCCAATATGCTTACCGATATGGAACATGATCCGGACTGGAAGTTTAATCTGGACTGGACCACATTAGGCGAATATCTTGAATCGCTTGAGCGAAGGGGTGTAACTCCCAACGTTGCATCATTTGTAGGGGCTACCACCATTCGCATACATGAGTTGGGTTATGCCAACCGGTTGCCCAATACAGAAGAAATGGAACGCATGAAAGCATTGGTAAAACAAGCCATGGAGGAAGGTGCGTTAGGTGTGGGGTCATCACTCATTTATGCACCCGCAAATTATTCATCAACCAAGGAGTTAGTTGAATTATGCAAAGTAGCCGGAGCGTACGGGGGCATGTACATTACCCACATGCGCAGTGAGGGTAACAACATTTTCAACGCTGTAGATGAAACCATACAAATTGCCCGTGAAGGTAAACTACCCGCAGAAATCTACCACTTGAAAATGGCCGGACAGGAAAACTGGTGGAAGCTGGATTCTGTACTCACTATGATAAATAACGCCAATAAAGAAGGTTTAAAAATAACAGCCGACATGTATACCTATACCGCTGGAGCAACCGGGCTTGATGCCTCAATGCCTCCCTGGGTGCAGGAAGGCGGAATAAAGGAATGGGTTAAACGGCTGCAAGATCCGAAAATACGCAAGCGTGTATTAGATGAAATGCGCAAACCTTCCGATGCGTGGGAAAATCTGTTGTTGATGGCCGGTGGAGCAGAACGTGTTCTGCTGTTGGGCTTTGCCAACGATTCACTCAAGCAGTTCATCGGCAAAACACTGGCCGAGGTGTCAGCTCTTTACGGGAAGAGCCCGGAAGAAACTGCCATGGACCTGGTGATTGCCGATAGCACACGTGTTAGTACAGCTTATTTTATGATGAGTGAGGAAAATGTTAAACGGCAAATTGCTTTACCATACCTCAGCTTTGGTTCTGATGCGGGCTCATTAGCGACTGAAGGGGTGTTTATTAAATCAAGCACCCATCCGCGTGCGTATGGAAACTTTGCGCGCTTGTTGGGCAAATACGTGCGCGATGAAAAAGTAATTCCGATGGAAGAAGCCATTCGTAAACTCACTTCGTTGCCGGCCTCTAACCTTAAAATAAAAAAGCGTGGCTCATTAACTCCCGGTTATTATGCCGATGTAGTCGTGTTCGATCCGCAAACCATTCAGGATCATGCCACATTTGAGCAACCACATCAATACAGCACAGGCGTGATGCATGTGTTCGTAAACGGCATACAGGTATTAAAAGACGGAGCGCACACAGGCGCAAAACCTGGGCGTGTTGTACGCGGACCCGGATGGAAAGAACAGTAATACATTCAGAATAAAATCCGAAACCTCATCTGCTGATCTGCCGCCACAAAAAGCCCACTTCGAGTGCCGTAAACACGGCATAGACCGCAATGAAAAACACAACGTTCTCCAAAGCTCCGGGGCGGTCTTCCCAAATGATTAAGGCCAGGTATGCACCGTATGCCAAAAGTTTTATGGCGATGCTGGCCAGGTAAAAATGAACGAAAAAATCGGGCCTGTCTTTGTGAATGCGCAGCAGGTAAAAATACAGTCCGATGGTACTGGCTGTAAGCAGTACCAGACTCTGAAAAAAAAATGAAGGAAGTGCAGAAAACGATTGGCTCACGCCCACGATGATCACAACCACCAACCCCATCGTAACCAAAAAACCTGTCAGGTTGCTCACGACTTATCAATAGACTTATACAACTGGTACATCATCCCTGCAAAGGCAACGAACACAAACACAATCAAAAATATGGGGTACTTTAATTTCAACCAGCCATCAAGCAAATAGCCAAACCACGCAAACAACCCAATGGTAACCAAAAGCTGCAGGGCAAGGCTACTATACTTCAGGTAGCTGTTAGATGGTTTTGGCTTCTGTTCCGGTGAGGGATCGCGATGCTCCGAAGCCATTGTTTTCACCTATCTTGATTTCCTTAATGGTGGCGCCCATTTTACAGCTTCCATTAAAGGACGCACCCGGCTCAACCACCAACTTACCGGTAACGATATCACCGTGAATCACGGCTGTTGCTTTCAATACTAACAACTCTGCAATTTCAATTTTACCCTTCACTTCACCTTCAATGTCGGCATTTTGTGCGGTGATGTTGCCTTGTACTTGTGAAGAAGAGCCCAGGGCCACTTTTGATTTTGATTTTACATGACCTGTTACTTTTCCTTCAATGCGTATGTTGCCATACGTTTCAATATTACCTTCCAGAAAGGTTCCCTTTCCAATGTTGTTGCTGGAATTGCTGATTTCTTCGGCCACTCGTTTTTCTTCTTTTGAAGTAAACATGTTTTTGTCTGGTTAAAATGTTACAAACTCTTCCGGATTAAGCGGGTTGCCGCTGTACCACAACTCAAAGTGCAGGTGTGGGCCATCCGTCATTTCTCCGCTATTGCCAACTATAGAAACGATTTCTCCGCCATTGACAAAAGTACCAACTTTTTTATAGAGTTGGGCATTGTGCTTATAGACCGAGATCAGGTTGCCTTTATGCTGAATCATCATCACATACCCGGAGTCCTGTGTCCAGGAAGCAAAAATTACTGTTCCATCTGCGATGTTCTTTACTGGTTCATTGGTTTTGGCCACAATATCCACCCCATAATGACCCTGCTGTGCGTCATAGTGACCGGAAATAAATCCCGTAAGGGGCGAAAAGAAGAACGTTTCCTGCAGTTCACGGTACTTCACACTGGCCAGGGTGATCAAGGCCAAGTCTGATTTTTCAAACTCTTTGCGGAATGATGAATCCGAGGGCGCAAGCTTAAGTTCATCTGGTTTCACAAGCGGTTGCCCTTCACTGCTTAAAATTTTAGCAGGGTCATTGAAATCACTGGTATCACCACTCAGCACCCTTTGAATACCTAAGATGAACTGATCCTTGCGGTCAACCTCCAGGTAAAGGGAGTCTACTTTTTGATCCAGTTCAATCAACTGCTTGTTCATCTGCATCTGTGCAAAGCGCGGATCGAACCACTTCGCCAATATGGTTTGTGCCAGAAAGAGGCTGATCGCGAAGATGACCGCGAAGATGATCACTGAAAAAAGGATTACCTTCGAATAGGTAAAACCCATGCTGGTTTTCTCGGCAAAGTTCTCCTCATTCCGGATTACCAGCTGGTATCGGTTGGTTAACCAGTTAGAAATGGTCTTTTTTGGCTTCAAATCGCGATTTTAACCCACAAAAGTAGATAATCTGGGCGTAATTAATATGGAATATTCGTTTTTTGCGTTTCTTAACCGTTGAAGTGTCTGCCTTGAAAATCCGGTACGTCTATATCCTTTTTGGTGCCCTCGTGGTAGCCTGCTCACCACAATCGAATACCATCACGAGTAAGGCATTCCATAACACAACGGCACATTACAACGGGTATTATTATGCGCTGGAAGAAATCACAAAAATTGAGGGCACCATCCGTAAAAATCATAAAGACGACTATAACCGGGTTTTGAAGCTTTTCCCTCCGCTTGATTCTGTATTGGCCAAGAGTTACGACAAAGAAATTCAGGAAGCCATTAAGATGGCCTCCATCGCCATACAACGGCATCCCAACAGCAAATGGGTAGATGACAGTTATGTGCTGGTAGGCAAGGGAAGGTTATACAGTTTTGATTGGGGTAATGCCATCCAGACATTCAAGTTTGTAAACACAAAAGGGAAAGAACTGCACACCCGGCATGAAGCGTTGATCTGGTTGGCAAGAACGTTTACCGAACACGGTGAATTCAATAATGCAGAAGCCACTTTTGATTTTCTGCAAAAAGAAAAACTAAACAAAACCAATCTCAAAAAACTCTATCTTGAAAAAGCACATTACTACCAGGTGCGTGGTGATGATGACAACTTTGTTAAGAACTTAACAGAAGCCGTGCCGCTTTTAAAAAAGAAAGACAGGCCAGGACGCATCTACTTTATTCTCGGGCAGGTTTATCAGCAACTTGGATTTGAAGCAGAGGCCTACAATTATTTCCGCAAATGCCTGGACACACATCCGGAATACGAGGTTGATTTTTACGCACGTTTGTACATGGCGCAGGTAGCTGAGATATCCAAAAGCCGTAGCATCGCCAATGCCCGCAAGTCGTTTAAAAAATTATTGAAGGATAGTAAGAACAAAGAGTTCAGAGACAAGATCTATTATGAAATGGGTGTGTTTGAACGCAAGCAAAAAAACATTAAAGAAGCGCTGGAAACATTTGAGCTGGCTCTACGTGAAGGAAACAACGCCCAGATTGATGGTGAAGCGTATTTACAAATGGGTGAAATCTATTACGACACGTTAAAAAATTACGAATTCGCAAAACTCTATTACGATAGTGCGGTTGCAAACCTGAGCAAAGACCACGAAGACTTTGCTGCCGTAAAAACCCGTCAGGAAATTCTTGCCGAGTTTGTTACACACTTGAATACCATAACCTGGCAAGACAGCCTGATGGTAATGGCTAAGATGGATTCGGCCTCATTAATGCAACACATTACTGCTGTACTGGAAAGCAAAAAGAAGCCGGAAGAAAAAACGCGCAAGAAAAAGAAACGTAACCGCATTGATATCGCACAGGTAAATTCAAGCCTGAACACAGCAACCGGTTTGGAAGGTACAGACTGGTATTTCGGAAATCCTTCGGCACTTGCTTTAGGTCAGCAGGAATTTAAACGAATATGGGGAGCGATACCACTGGAAGATAACTGGCGGAGATCATCGCGTGCCTTGCCTGCATCGCAGCGCACCAATACCGTGGCTGCAACAGATGGAAAGGCAAAAGATGAAGCAGCGCCAAGTGAAGAAGCTACCAAAACCGATCCGGTACTTGAGGAGTTTCAACGAATCAACAAAGAATTGCCCAAAACTCCGGAACAAGTTGCTGAAGCGCTCTCCAAAATTGAAGATGCCTATTTCCTCTTGGGTGATATCTATTATTTCAAACTGCAGGAGAAAGAAAATGCGGTTGGTACATATGAAACACTGCTCACACGTTTTCCTGAAACGGATTATCGCCCGGAGGTACTTTACAAGCTTTACCTCATGCACAAAGAATCCGATCCGGGTCGGGCAGATCGGTACGCTCAAGAGTTAAAAGCGAACTTTCCCGAAAGCACATTCGCAAAGATTTTAATCAACCCCGACTACCTGCTTGAATCCAGCCAGGTAATGGAGAAACAAAAGGCGTTGTACAAAATTGCTTATGAACAATTTGAAGTTTACCAACTGGATTCAACCCTTACCATACTGAATGAAGCCCTTGCCCTGGAGAAAACGACCTTCACCCCCAACCTGGAGTTGTTGAAAATTCTTGCCATGGGCAAAACGGAAGAAATTGCACGGTACCAATACCGACTCGAGGAATTCATAAAACAATATCCTGAAACAGAAATAACTGCCTATGCACAAAAACTGCTCAAAGCTTCACGCGACTTTGAGTTGAAGCGTGAAAAAGAAAAAGGAATCAAATACATCCCCTCCTTCGATGAGCCCCATTACTTTGTTATCATCTACCAAACCAAAGGTAAATTGGAAGACGTTGCCTCCAAGGCATTGGATGGATTTAACCAGGCGAACTTTTCCACGTCAAAACTGAAGGTAAGCAACCTGATCTTCGATGAAAACAACTCCATTACATTCGTTTCGGGGCTTAACGCCATGAATGACGCTCAGCAATACTACCGTACGTTTATCGAAAAGCAACCAACCCTGAACACCTTAAAACCGCATAAATTCGATACTTTTGTGATTACGAAAAATAACTTCGATATTTTTTACAGGACTAAAGGCTTGCATGAGTACCTCCAATTCTTTGAAAAAAACTATATCCCAAAAAATCCGTAGCCTGTTAGGCATGAACCATCCCTGGTTCAAGCGGATCGTTCGCGCCATCTGGATACTTTTCTTTTGCTTCATTATCGGTTTCCCGATTTACATCTATTCCGTGTCCATCGATTTGTTTGGCCTTTTCGGGGGAATGCCCAGTTTAAAATCAATCGAAAATCCGGAGAACGATTTGTCATCCGAGCTCATCTCTGCCGATGGTGTTTCGCTAGGCCGCTACTTTCGGTACAACCGCGCACAGGTTTCGTATGATGATCTTTCTGATGACCTGGTGAATACGTTACTCCTTTCGGAAGATCACCGATTTTATGACCACTCGGGTATGGATTTCATTGCTTACCTGCGTGTATTGAAAGGACTGCTTACCTTCAGTCCGGCTGGTGGCGGAAGTACCATCACCCAACAGTTGGCTAAAAACCTGTACACCCAAAATCCGGATATGGGCCTTGATGGTACCATCGGAAAACTGGGTCGCTACCCCAGGCGGATTGTACAGAAAACAAAAGAGTGGATCATTGCTTTCCACCTGGAAAAAAATTTCACCAAAGAAGAAATCATTGCCATGTACCTGAACACAGCCGAGTTTGGTAGCAATGCTTATGGCATTCAGGTAGCGGCTGAAACTTACTTTGGAAGAACGCCTGATAGTTTGAACGTGCAAGAGTCGGCTGTATTGGTTGGTATGTTGCAAGCCATCACACGCTTTAATCCGGTGCTCAATCCAGAAAATTCACTGGTGAAACGAAACGAAGTGTTGTACAAATTGTATAAACATGGCTACATCCCAACACGCGAAGCGTACGATTCCATTAAAGCGCTTCCCATTGTGTTGCAGTACCGCGTTCAAAATCAAAATGAAGGATTGGCCACTTATTTCAGAAGTGTTATTTCACAGGATTTGATGGCGTGGTGCAAAGAACGGAACATCGACTTATGGGAGTCTGGTTTAAAAATTTATACCACCATTGACAGTCGTTTACAACAGTATGCCGAGGAAGCAGTAGCAGAGCACATGAAATTTCTTCAGGGGGATTTTGATGTACATTGGCAAGGAAAAAATCCATGGCTGGATGAAGACGGAAAAGAGATCCGAAATTTTTTACAGATGCGGATTAAACAAACCGATGCGTACAAAAATCTGGTTGCACGCTACGGTGAAAAATCCGATTCGGTAAAAATCATGCTGAACCTGAAAAAGCCCATGCGCATTTTTACCTGGAATGGTGAACGGGATACCTTATTCAGTTCCATGGATTCACTGAACTATTATAAGCGATTCCTGCATACCGGCTTAATTGCCATAGATGCCAATACCGGTGCAATTAAAGCATGGGTGGGTGGCATTGATCACAAATACTTTAAGTTCGATCACGTACGTCAGGGCAAACGACAACCCGGTTCAACCTTTAAACCATTTGTGTATGGTGCGGCATTGGAGTTAGGTTACAATCCTTGCCTGGAGAAATTTGATATTTCACCGGTATTTAATGTACCAGGAACAACATGGTATCCTCCCAATTCAGATGGCACACGAGGCAGTGGAGAGAAAATGACACTTCGTCAAGCAATGGCAAGATCCGTCAACTCCATTACAGCACAAGTAATGAAAGAGATTAAAGAACAAACCGTTGTCAATTTTGCACACCGCGTTGGTGTCTCAAGTCAGTTGGATGCTGTGCCTTCTCTTTGTCTTGGTGTAAGCGATGTGTCGCTCTATGAAATGGCCGGTGCGTATGCCACATTTGTGAATAGTGGTATTTACACAGAGCCGTATTATATAAGTCGCATTGAAGATAAAAATGGTAACGTAATTGAAAACTTTGTGCCTAAAACACGTGAAGCCATCAGTGAACAAACGGCTTTCAAAATGATTTACATGTTACAAGGTGGTGTAGAGGAAGAAGGCGGAACTTCACGCGGGCTGAACAAAGAATTAAAAATCGATAATGAACTTGGGGGTAAAACTGGAACAACCAACAATGCCTCAGATGGATGGTATATGGGCGTTACACCCAACCTGGTAGCCGGAGTTTGGGTTGGAGGCGATGAGCGCAGCATACATTACAGAACCTGGAGTATGGGGCAAGGCACACGCACAGCCCGCCCGATTTGGGAAAAGTTTATGTTGAAGGTGTACGCAGACCAGACCGTTGAATACAAAAAGGGATTTTTCCGAAGACCCCGAACCGGGCTTGACATCACCCTGGATTGTGCCCAATACCCCGGAGCCGATTCAACCCAGGTGGTTGATGACCGCCAATGGGATGATTTCAATTAATCAGCATGTTGTTTGATGAGCTAAAAGATTATGCTCTTCTGCTTCCGGATTCACCCGGTGTTTACCGCTTTTACAATGCACAGCACGAACTCATATATGTAGGCAAGGCGAAAAGTCTGAAGAAACGGGTTAGCTCCTACTTTAATAAAAGCAGCGGACTAAACCGTAAAACACTAAAACTTGTTTCAGAAATTAACCACATCGAATACACGGTGGCCAACACTGAATTCGATGCGTTGTTGCTGGAAAATAATTTCATTAAACAGAATCAGCCGAAGTACAACATCCTGTTAAAGGATGATAAAACATTTCCATACCTCTGCATTCTCAACGAACGCTTTCCAAGAATCATATCTACGCGAAAATATTTACCTGAACAAGGTGAGTACTTTGGCCCTTATGCCAGCGTAACGGCTATGAAAAGTGTGCTAGAGTTGGTAAGGAAACTATATACCATTCGCACGTGCACGCTTGCACTTACCGCAGCTAACATTGAACAGAAAAAATTTAAAGTTTGTCTTGAATTTCATATCGGCAATTGTAAAGGCCCTTGTGAAAATTTACAAAGCGAATCCGACTACCTCGAAGATATTGACCAGGCCCGCCACATCCTGAAAGGAAACCTGAGCAAGGTAGAGCAATACTTTCAGCGCCACATGCAAGCAGCTGCCGAAAGTCTCTCATTTGAGCAAGCTCAAAAATTTAAAGACAAACTTAATCTACTCGATCGGTTCCAAAGCAAATCGCTGGTGGTGAACCGAAACCTTACCGACATTGATGTGGTGTCAATCGCCAGCAAAAATGATTATGCCTACATCAACTACATGCAGGTTAAAGAGGGAGCGATTGTGTTCTCGAAAACATTGGAAGTGAAGAAAAAACTCGATGAACCCGATGAAGAATTACTTTCCTATGCACTGGTTTCACTGCGTGAACAAACAAATTCATTGCATCGTGAGATTATCAGCAACCTTCCCATTGTACTGATCTCTGAAGAAATCATAAACACCATCCCTAAAATAGGTGACAAGAAAAAACTTCTTTCTCTCTCGCTGAAAAATGCACTGGAGATGCAAAAGGAGCGCGAATTGGTTCGGGGTGAGAAAAAATCACGACAAGCAGAGGTTATCCAAATTTTACAAAAAGATTTGCACCTTCAGCACCCGCCCATGATTATTGAATGTTTTGATAATTCAAATTTTCAAGGCAGCTACCCGGTTGCATCCATGGTACGTTTTGTGAACGGAAAGCCAGATAAAAAAAATTACCGGCACTTCAACATCAAAACCGTTACCGGGCCTAACGATTTTGAGTCGATGAAAGAGATTGTAGGCAGGCGGTACAGAAAAATTCTGGACGAAGGAAGTGAGTTGCCTGATCTTATCCTCGTGGATGGAGGAAAAGGTCAACTCAGCAGCGCGTGCGAGTCGCTGAAAGAACTAAATCTATACGGCAAATTGCCCATTGCCGGAATTGCCAAAAGGCTTGAGGAAATCTATTATCCGGAAGATCCGCTTCCCTTACACATCAATAAAAAATCACCCGGATTATTGCTGCTTCAACAAATACGGGACGAGGCCCATCGCTTCGCCATTACGTTTCATCGCAAAAAGAGAAACAAATCAACCCTGAAAACAGAGCTGGACAGCCTGGAAGGCATTGGTGAAAAGACCATTACCAAATTACTTAGGCACTTCAAATCCACAAAAAAAATAAAAGAAGCAAGCCAGGAAGAACTCGAAGAACTGGTAGGCAAAGCACGGGCAATAAAGATCAAGCAACAAGCCCGGTAAACAAAAAACCCTGAGGCTATCAGGGTTTCATGTTATGTTTCTAAGAACTCGATTAGAACTCCCACAGGTTGTGTTCCTTCTCCATGAGCATCATTTCAGCCCACTCACGTGCCCATACGCTCTCATAATAAGGACGACCGTTGTTTCTGTAGGTATCTGCAATGGTTTCGTCATCCGGGTTTTCAATCTTGTATACCGATCCCTTGAAGAAGCGAAGCAAGAAAGCATCAGCAAAGTTTTTATTCTCTGCTGTGTTTTGTCTGTTAAACCAGTATGCCTTTTCAGGGTTGTTACGGAAAACCTTTTCGATATCCTTGTACTTAAACCAACCGAGTGATTTATAGGTTGAAGTATTGATATCGAAGGCCTGCATTTCAATGGCCTGAATATCGTAATACAAGCGTGAACGTCTCTTATCAAAGATAACATCTTCCATCAGATTCAGTACATTGACATCACGCGCCAAGTATGTCAATCCTTGACCTTGTGTTGTAACGAGCCACTCTTGGTTTGGAGATTGACTTGGGTTCGTACCCGTATCCTGGTTTATTTGAAGTTCATAGTTCTTTCCGTTAAAAGAAATAATATCACCTTGAAAATACGTGCTTGCCGGATCCCAAGCAGGGAATGTTTGACCTTGCTGAGATATGAGGTTAGCCAGAAATTCGTCCTTAGTGTACTTGCTGCTTTCGTTCAATGAATCATTTTTATAAACAGAGACGATTTCCCCACTCTTTACAGCATCCATTATCAACCTGGTAATCTCCCCGCCATTGGCAAAGAAACCTTTGTTTTGTTTCTCATTTAAGTCCAAGACTCTCCACACACGCAACTTGTACAGTTGCTCATAACGCGGTATCGGATTCAACGAGTTGGGATTGTACTGGACCTCTTCCGGTTGTGCTACAACCAGTAAAGGCGAAGTCAATACCAACAGGAGAAGAAAACGTTTTAACATACTAGTCATAAGTTCTTTTATTGAATAGGGATAGTCACAAGATCCTGACTAGAAACAGTAACCTGTTCCTGGCCACCACTATAGGTCATGCGAACAATGTTCTTTGGTTCAATGATAATCCGGTCGCCAGGTCTCATCAAAGCACGCCATGCACTTAGATCAATCAATTCACTGGTAAGGGTTAGTTCCTGGACACGTGCTGTTCCACGGGCAAGAATTACCGACATGTTGCGTATTCGGAAATTGGCGTCTTTAGGAACTTCACTCTTGAAGTTCTCATCGGCATCAGCGTTTACACGCAATCCAGCTAAAGAACCAGCTTTAAATCCATTCTTCAGATCAATTGGTCTGCCGTTGTTATCTTTAGCTATTACGCGTGGACGAGGCACTGGCTTCACATCAAATACTTCAGTACCAATAAAGGTACCCGCATTGTTTACTGAAACCTCCACTCTTCTTTGGTTAGGAACGATAATTACGTTTCCAACTTTAGGTCCTTTAGTAAGCTGTGCGCCCTTAGCAGAGAAGCTAGGGTTATAGCTTGTGCCCAGAGTAGGCACTTCAATGTTTACATCGTTACCACAACCCATGTATAGGCGAGGGGCTGTACCCGTTGTAACACGAATGGTTGGTTTTACAACTTCGTATTCAATGGTAGCGGGGTATTCCTCATCATTTAATTTGATAACCGCTTCGTAAGTCTTTTTGGCTCTGCCGTTTGCATCGTAGCTACCGCCAGATGCAGTAAATTTCACCTTACCCATTTTGATGCCTGTAACCGGATCTAATTCAACGGGAATAGGATTTCCATTAAATGTCATCTCAGGGCTCAGTGCAGAAGAAGAGGCGGAGATAAACATGTCAGCTTCATAGGTTGCACCAGCAGCAACTACAGATGCCTTTGGGCGTACCATAGGAATAATGTTTTCAAAAGCAACCCGTGCAGCACCCGCTTTCTCGGCCAGTTTACGCAATGCTACTGACTCGTATTCCAACACTTCGGTTTGAATCTGAGAAACGGAAGCAAGCGCAGCAATTACAGGTGTGTTTTCAAAGGTAAAAGTCAGGAAGTCTTTGCGAACGTGATCATCATCAGCTGCAAAAATTGGAATGTCTTTAGGCGCTTTTGCTAAGGTCTCAAAATTCTCGCCTGTTAACGCATTCAGTTCCTTTACATAATTATTTAAAGTTTCTTCAAACTCCTTTCCCCACTTCTGTTTCTTATCAATCATCATGGTAGCTACTTTGGAGCTGTGATCGTTGATGATCTTCTCATTCACGGTTTCGCTACCAGAGGTTTTAAGCATTTCTTGCTTCAGTCCATCAATCCATTGTGTGGTTGAAGCCGAAAGTTCGCGGACCTTTTGAGCCTTTTGAACTGCGTCTTTGATTTCAGCCTTTTCACTTTTTCCACCTTCCTTCAAAATAGAAGCCAATTGACTCTCATTGTTCTTCTTGGTATCCTCAATCAGTTGGCCAAGTGTCTCGTTAATAATGGCAAACTTCTCAAGCACAGCATTACTCACCTGAAGGGCCAGAAGTGCGGTTAGTACCAGGTACATCATACCGATCATCTTCTGCCGCGGGGTTTCTTTTTTACCTGCCATTTTTCTTTGGTTTTATGCGTACTAAAATTTCTTAAACCTATCTACAAACGTTGTCCTGATTTATTAATTGCCTCCACCTTTCATAGCAGTGAGCATGCTGCCATATACTTTGTTGAGAGCAGTCAGGTTATCTGATAGTTTTCCAAGTTCTGTAGTGAATTTCGTAGTGTTTTCACCCACTTTGGAAAGACCTGACATAGCACCAGTAAGGCTTTCGTAGAACTTGTTCATATTTTTCACGTGGCTATCCGCATCCTTCAACTCCATTTCGTAAACTGAGTTCAGAGCAGCCAGGTTTTTGGTTACTTTTTGTACCTGTGAGTGATACTCACCTGCATCTTTTGATGCATTGGCCATAGCACCAACTGCATCAATAGCAGTTTTGTATGACGTGTTCATATCAGCTAAAGCCTTAGAAGCTGTCTTCACGTTAGTAGCATATTCGTTGGTAGCTACTGCCGCATTGGAGAGGTTATTCATTTGCTTGGCCGAATCAGCCAGGTTAGTCAGGCCTTTGCCGAGGTTATCCAGCAGGTTTTGATCAACCTTTGCTGTCTTCAGCATCTCATCAATTTTCAAAATAGGCGAATCGGAAGAACCGCCAGCTTTACGCACAGTTGGTGCAGCAATGGTTCCTTCATAGTCTTCAGCCAATTCAGGGTATACTTTTGTCCAGTCTGTTTCTTTTGCGGGTGGTTCAAACGCACTTAAAAAGAAGATGGCTGCTTCTGTAAGCAGACCAACCATAAGCATTTCGTCTGCACCGGTAAAGTGTAGGATTTTAAAAAGTGCACCAACAATAACAACCGCAGCACCAATACCATAGACTTTGGGCATTATGGTTTTAAAGAGTAGTTCAGCAAATCCGCCTTTTTTCTTGCTCATTGTAGTATGGGTTTAAGTTTTGATGAGTCTGTTTTATTAAAAATAAGTTAGAGTTTTCAATTATTAAAATTCACGACCAGACGAACGGCCCAGGTGTGTTAATGCACAACGGAAACCAATATACGCACGGGTTGAATCTTTAAATTCATAGGTACGGGTACCTGTTTCCAGGTAATAGGCTACATCTTTCCAAGAGCCACCACGAACCACTTTTTTAGGAGCAATGCGCGCATTGTAGCGTGAATCTTCGGGGTTGGTACGTGGGTCGATGTATTGTGGGTTCAAATCCCAAACGGTAGGAACTGAGGCTGGGTTGAAATCATCCAAACACCACTCGGCTACGTTACCGGCCATATCATACAGGCCGTAGTCGTTCGGGAAGTAGGCCATTATTGGTGATGTGTATGCGAATCCATCGTCATAAAAGTTACCACGGCCAGGTTTAAAGTTAGCCAGCATACAACCTTTTGAGTTACGAATATACGGGTTACCCCAAGGGTACTTAGCCAAGTCACGGCCACCGCGGGCTGCATATTCCCACTCCGCTTCAGAAGGAAGGCGGAAGTTTGGCATGGGGAAGTCACCGATACTCTTGCGGTAATCATTCAGGTAGGCTGTACGCCAATCTGAAAAGAACACGGCTGCATCCCAACTAACACCCACTACCGGGTAATCGTCATAGGCTGGGTGCCAGAAATAATAATCTTGAATCGGATCACCCATGTGGTGCGCAAAATCTCTTACCCATGCGGTTGTATCCGGATAATAGTTGTCGCGGAAAGTTTGTGCATCAATGGTTTCAAAACCTTCGATGCTGCCGTTGTCTACTAAATAAAAGTTGGTGAACTGACGGTACTCATTATTCGTGATTTCGGTATCGTCCATAAAGAAAGAACCAATCGTTACCTGCTTGTTATAGTTGATTTGAGTTGAAGCAGGGTCTTCATCGGCCTGACCCATGTGGAAAGTTCCTGCCGGAACGGGCACCATACCGTATGGAATAGTCATTATAAAGCCTTCACGGCCTGGTACTCCAACCAATTCACCTTGGTCGCCCCCGCGGCCACCACCGCCAATACCCAATAGTCCACAGGCGCTGGCAGCGATCCCTGCAACGAGCAACAAAAGTTTAGAAGACACTGACTTGTTCATATTTCAATTACTGTTTTGCCAAATGTATAAAGACCCGAAAATAGCGCTTAAAGCTATAATTTTTAAAAAACGTCTACCAAATTCTACAAAATCCGCCTAAAACCAAAATAATTTACCGTCTAATGCCTGTATCGGGGGGTTCGAACGATCTTTTTAACGCCACCCGCAATTACCGGCAATTCATACGACAGCATGACCTCGTGCGAGAAGTTCTCCTTCGCTGCTCTATCCTTCACCACAAAGTCAATTGAGTACCCCAGCCGTAGCGACTTGTCCTTTAAGAATGCATAGCCTAAGAGGAGATTAGCCGCCTCGGATGATCTAAACGCCAAACCAGCCCACATCGTATTACGCAGGGTACCGATTACAGCAAGATCTACTGAAGTTTCGTTAAAATCTGTTTTTACCAAGACAGTCGGATTAATCTGGAGGTCGAAATTCACATCGTAGAAATATCCGGCTGTGATGTTCATATGGTTTTCAAGGGCATTGCGCGCTGACCTGCCGAAGCTAAATTCAGATTGCAGCAAGTGATTAAAACCAATGCCCGCGTAAAGTTTCTCGTTACGGAACATAACGCCAACGCCAAGGTCGGGCTTGATCTGTGAATCCTTGCCTACCTGGTCTTGCAACCACGGATCATCAGGATCGATGGCCCGGTACTTATCAAAATCAATGGTTTGAGAATACATCCCCAACTTAATACCAAAGCTTAGTTTGTTACTCTCCTTTATACCCAGGTGGTAAGCATACATGGCTTGTGCCTCCAGGTTATTCTGAGGGCCAAGTCTGTCGTTGAGCACATAAACACCGAAGCCGCTCTTTAACTTATGGATGGGTGTTGAAAATGTAAGAATCTGACTGGTGGGTGCCATGCCATCATTAAATGTTGACTGATATCCCAGCCACTGGCTGCGGTGAATAACGGTAGCACGGGTTATGCCATCTTCACCAGCCGCTGCGGGCGTCAGGTAAAGCGGGTTGAACATGTACTGCGTAAACTGTGCGTCCTGTTGGGCAAATACAGTAGAGCTACTCGCAAGCAGAAGGCAAAAAATTATATATAAACCTTTCCTGAGCATCAAAGAATAAACATGCAAGGTTAAAGTAAATGCTTTTTTACGATACTGTCAACGTGCATGTAATTAAAGTGTAATAAAAATCAACGAAATGTAAATTCCAATAAATGAATCAGTTATTTAGCTCCGTTGGCCTTCTTAATATAGAGTTCAATTGCCCCGGTCATGGAGGGCGCGTTGGGTAGCGGGGCCTCAATATCCAAAATCAACCCGGCATCGCGAACCGCCTTGGCCGTTGTAGGTCCAAACGCTGCAATACGGGTATTATTTTGGATAAAATCCGGGAAGTTTACATATAAAGAGTTAATACCAGAAGGGCTGAAGAAGGCCAGGATATCGTAATACACTTCCTTCAGATCGGAAAGGTCACTGGCCACGGTGTTATAGATGATCGCTTCTGTAAAGGTGAACCCATTCTCGCTTAAAAAATCCGGGATATCACTTTTGCGGATGTCGGAGCATGGAAACAGGTACTTTTCGTTTTTGTGCTTCTTTAATATCTCCAGTAAATCCTGTGTGGTTTTAAGGCCGGTGAAAATCTTACGCTTGCGAATCACGATGTACTTCTGCAGGTAGTTGGATGTCTGCTCCGAGATGCAGAAATATTTCATATCGGCCGGCATTTCTACTTTAAGCTCGGCACAGATCTGAAAAAAATGATCAACGGCATTGCGGCTGGTAAAAATTATGGCGGTGTGATCCAGAATATCAATTTTCTGTTTCCTGAATTCTTTGGCGGGCACCGGATCAACCTGAATAAACGGACGAAAATCTATCTTCAGATTATATTTTTCTGCCAGTTTAAAATAAGGAGAATTAGAATCGGTGGGTGCCTCTTGCGTTACGAGAATGCTCTTCACTTTACGCATCCTGTCGTTCACTTTTTCACTCATATCAACTTGTACTGGATTCACCTACTCGTAAAGTACTTTTATCGTTACCAGAAAAGGTATTACTTCCGTGGCACAAAGGTAGGAAAATAAATGAAACACCGAGAAGTTTACGCGCCTAAGCAATTTCAAAAAAATGAGTATACTCCAGCCGATCAAAAACCAAAGTAATGCAGCATAAAAAACTGCTGTCCAGCTTGCACTTGCTCCCCGAATCAGGTATCCGCCCGCCACAAAAATTACAACTAAGAATCCGATCAGGAGCGTAACCCGAACGAAGGCAATAAAGTGAAAGCCTGACTGATCGCGAATATCAAACAACACAGCAAAAAATCTGATAACAAGTGCTTTGACGAATAGTGCTGTCAGTACAAATGTGGTCGTGTACAACCATCGCAACATCATCATACCAAAGTTTTCTTCTTTCAGCAACCGCAAGAGTGTGTAGGGGTCTTCCATTTGATGCGCAGTAACCATTAATCCATATGCAATCAGCATGGAGGCAAATAGATAAAATAAAATATTGGCACTACTCGCTACCCGAGTGAATTGCCCTTCATCACTTTCACGCATGGCAAAAAGTCTGGAAACAGAAAAGTAATAGAATGTTAACCTGGGGTTAAGCCGCAAGATCAACACAAAAAATGCCAGCAGCACCACACCGGCCACTACAATAAAGTTTTTAACATGCGTTTTTGCGCGCACCAGCGGAGCAATATTAGTTGCAGCCTCGGCACCTAAGCTTGTTTGCACGTGGGTAGTTAAGTTTTGGGATGAAATTCCTTGATCAGCATGCACTGCGAGCCAAATCGGACCAGGATTAGTTTTGTTTAAACTATCAACTGCAAGATTCAAAGATGTTGCTTTGTCAATCCATAACTTTCCCTGGATAAATAAACTGAATGTATTGATGGATGCTATGTTTAACGTGTCTCCTTTAAAATGATCCGGTTCAAACCGAATATAAATTGTGTGCACACCTTCATCACCAGCCGTAAATGGTCTGTATGCATTATCGTCAAACACCTGCCACTCAGACTGCAGATTTTTTTTTACAAACCGATGCTGGGCCTCAAGCCCAGTGGTTATGCCAACCACTATCAACAAAAGGAAAAAGCGACTCATGGATCGTCAAAAATATCAGAAACGATCCGCATTGCGAAACCCATTCGGCAAGCCGATGCATAACCATTAGCTTTGCACTGTAATGGCAGGCATTTACATACATATCCCCTTCTGTAAGCAGGCTTGCTACTACTGCGATTTCCATTTCTCAACCAACCAAACGCTGCGTGCCGAAATGGTCATGGCTATTGCCAGAGAAATCGGCATTCAAAAAGACTACCTTGGTCACGAACTCGTTAACACGATTTACTTTGGAGGAGGAACTCCATCTGTATTATCACCTGACGAAATTCACAGGTTGCTGCAAACCATTAATGAACTTCACCCCGTTGCACCTGATGCGGAGATTACCCTGGAGGCAAATCCGGATGATCTTCATGGGGATTATCTTCGGGCCATACGTCAAGCCGGAGTAAACCGGTTAAGTATTGGCATACAAACCTTCCACGATGATTTGTTGCGGTACATGAACCGCGCGCACGACCGCACTATTGCATTAAAAACGTTTGAGGCCGCCCGTCATGCAGGTTTTGCAAACATCAGCCTGGACTTGATTTACAGCATACCCGGCCAGGATGATAACCGTTGGAAAGCTGATATTGAGCAAGCCCTGCTGCTTGAGCCTCAACACATCAGTTGCTATTCTCTTACTATCGAACCTCAAACCGTTTTTGGAAAGTGGGCAACAACTGGCAAATTAAGAACAATACCTGATGATCTGGCCGCCAACCAGTTTGAAATACTTATGGACCGGTTGCAGCTGGCAGGTTACGAACATTATGAAATTTCGAATTTCGCTTTGCCAGGATTTTATTCGCGCCACAACAGCAGTTATTGGAGGCAAGAGAATTACCTGGGTGTAGGGCCGAGTGCACATTCTTTCAACCAGGTGTCGCGCCAATTTAATGTCCGCAACAATCATCACTATTTAAAAGGCATTACACAGGGAACTATTCCCGCTGAAAAGGAAATCCTCACTATCGAAAATAAAATCAATGAATTTATTCTTACCACACTGCGCACACAATGGGGCACTGATTTAACGACATTGAAACACAAATACGGGTATGATCTTGCTGAGCAAAATAGTGCGTATCTTCAGGAACTCATGCAACAAAAATTAATTGTAGTAGAGAATGAAGTAATTACATTAACCCGCAGTGGAAAACTTTTAGCCGATAAGATTGCATCAGACCTTTTTATAGTAAGTTCATGACTATTCAACTCGCCTTCAACAAAAAAAACTATTCAGCTAACCTAAATGAGCCGTTGGATATTTCTATTCCACTTCGGGAAGGAAACAATAATCCTTCTTGCTATTGGGCTGAAGCGGTGAAGTTTGAAACAATCGAATCTGGTGATTTTATCGGAAGCGTGGCGAAAGGTGGCTCGGTCAATTACCAAAAACTAACCATTACCCCGCACGGAAACGGAACGCATACGGAATGTTATGGACACATCACGGCTAATCGTGCAGTAATTAATGAAACCCTGAAGCAGCATCATTTTTTTTCTGAACTGATTACTGTCGAGCCCGTTAAACTTAATGATGGTGATCAGGTCATCACACGTGAAGCGCTTCAACAAAAAATCAAGCATAAAACAGCAGGGCTGATTGTACGCACCCTTCCCAATACATCCGAGAAAAAATTAAGGCAATACTCTGGCACAAATCCCCCCTATCTGCAGGCCGATGCAGTGTCGTTTTTAGTTGACCGGGGCATTGAACACCTGGTGCTTGATTTACCCAGCGTGGATAAAGAAGTGGATGGGGGAAAACTGGCAGGTCACCGGGCATTTTGGAAGTTTCCCGAACAGGTGCGAACAGGTTGCAGCATAACTGAACTTGCCTTTATTGAAAATACAATACCTGACGGGCTTTACCTGATGAACCTGCAAGTAATAAACCTGGAAATGGATGCGAGTCCATCGCGCCCCATGCTGTATAAGCTCACAGAAGTTTTGTAATTTTCCGGCTGTATCCCTCTTGCATGAAGACCCCCGAAGAAAAACGCGTGTATATGTTGCTCAAGTCAGTGATATTCCACTATCACGGGCTGGACGAGGAGGAAAAGCAAGACCTTGACAAAACGGCCCGCGAACTGGATGCACTGGAAGAATATAAATGGGCACAAGAATTCATTGCACAAGACTACCTGACTTCGTTTGAACGTGCCCGCGATTTTCTGAACGACATCATTGCCGATTATCCGAAAGACAAACGCACAGAATTAATCAACATGGTATGGCAGGCCAATAACCTGAAAGGCTATGTTACCGAAATGGAGGCCACCGCCATGCTTAAACTTGCCAAAGACTGGAATGTGCAGAAGGAGCTGATTGATCTTGTGCTCCGTTAAGACTTTATTTCAGATAAAAAACCCCCTTTAAACGCGCCTCTTCCCAAGGCCGCTGCTTACCTCCCGAAAGTTGTTCAACGCTGTTTCGTGTATTCATGAAGATATCTTCAATCCGTTGCGAAATATTCAATTGCTTAACCAACTCTCCGGTATAAAGTCCATTAGCTCCATCACCATCTGACGCTACTGATCCTGGATCTGTTGCATAAGCAATAAGGGTTCCGCTAGGCGCACTTACCCGAGCCAATCCTGCTCCTCCACGTTTCCCCGTTGGGAATGGATTATTCCGACAGGCATCAAGAATGATCATGTTTAATCCCTCATCGTTGGCAAACTCCATTGTATTTAAAATTCCAGTCAGTGGAATACATTTCTGCTTTACATCCAAGTGTGATTGAACATCCGCATCAACCGGAATAAGGTAATTCACACCATCAACTTCAATTCCATGACCTGCATAGAAAAACATCGAAACATCAACATCCTGAATTCGATCACCAAAAGCATAGACAGCATTTTTCATTTCCTCATATGTTCCGTTCTCAACCGTCATCACCTCAAAGCCAAGTCTTTTCAATGTGGCCGTCATCGCTTGTGCATCATTAAGTGTGTTTCTAAGTTTCCCTTCCGATTTATAATCTCCGTTACCAACTATTTTTTGTGACCAAGTCCAATAAAATAATTTTCAGAAAAAATACGGGAGCAATCTCAGATCAGAATATTGAGATGCTATTGGTTGATGACATTTGTGTTTTATTTCAAACTTACAAACTCATCATATCCTTAAACTTAGCGGCTTGTCTGCGGCTTACTTCAACCTTATCTCCGCCTTTTAATTTCACCATCAACCCACCATTAAACCAGGGTTCAATGCCTTCCACCCAGCTTAAGTTAATGATGTGCTTGCGGCTGGCGCGAAAGAACGCGCGCTCATCCAGTTTTTCGTCCAATGCATTTAATGATTTATGAATCATCGGACGATTGGTATCGAAATACACCTTTATATAATTACCATCCGACTCGAACAGGCGTATGTTTGAAAGGCTTACAAACCAACACCGTTCTCCATCCTTTACAAACACCTGATCGTTCAAGCCTAACTTCTTATCTCCTTCCCCACGGGCCACATTGACTTTGTTTCGCTCACGCTCCATAATTTTGGAAACGGTTTCGGAAAGTCGCTCAGCCTGTATGGGCTTTAACAAATAATCCAACGCACTCACCTCAAAAGCTTTCAATGCAAATTCATCGTATGCCGTAGTGAACACCACCATGGGAACTGAGTCCAACTCTTCGAGTAATTGAAAGCCTGTTTTGCCCGGCATCTGAATATCCAGAAAAAGTAAATCAGGATTAAGTTCGTTTACCATGGTAATGGCTTCATCCGCGTTGGCAGCTTCACCCACCACCTCAATAGAAGGGTGATCTTCCAATAATTTCATCAATTCTTTTCGCGCCAGGCGCTCATCGTCCACAATAAGGGCTTTCATAGGTTTATGTTAAACGTTACGCGGGTCTTTACCATGCTCTTTACGGCTACGTAGTTACTAAGGTTTGCGGAATAACTATCTCCGTAAGTACAAAATTATTATTTTCATTGACCATTCTAAATGATGCCTGGTCGCCATATAGAAGCTTCAGGCGTTGTATGGTATTGGCAATGCCAATTCCCTTGTTTTTCCTAACTCCATTTAGCAGTTGTCCGCTGTTGCGGATTTGAATTTTCAACCGATTATTCTCCACCGTGGTCTTTACATGAATTACCCCACCGGCTGTAAGTTTGGAAATTCCATGCTTCACTCCGTTCTCTACCAGTGTTTGAATCATTAGTGGTGGTACCCGGAAATTGGCTGATTGCGGATGAATGTTAAAATCTGTTTTCAACCTTTCCTCAAACCGCACACTCTCCAGACTCAGGTAATCTTTCACAATTTTGAGTTCATCTTCAAACTTGGTGAGTCCCTTTTTTTCAAAGGTTAGTGAGTTCCGTAAGATATTGGAAAGCTGGTTGATGGCTTGCTTTGATTTCTGCGGATTCTCATCCACTAATGCACGAATACTATTCAACGCATTGAAAATAAAATGCGGATTAAGTTGTGATTTGAGGTTGTTCAACTCAATGGATGTCATGTACGCTTCGTACTTCAAGGATTTATTGTATTGCTCAATAAAATGATACGTGAAATAAAACGTGGCCCACAAAAAGAAGAACAACATGTAAATGGCCGAGAGTCCGGCAATCTGATCGGGTGAAAAGGCGGTTTCAATTACGGTGGCTCTTCCGGTTATCAAACTTATCGGTATACGAAAAACATATACCATTAACCCCATCAATCCGGAAGCCAGCAACACCCTTGGAATTAATTTCGGCACGCGCAGGCGAAGCCAGTTTCTCCGTTTTACATACAGACGGAACACGTGTGTGGCCAGAAAAAACAACGCAGCCTCTGAAATAAAAAAAGCCGTTCGATTAAAACTGATGACCTGACCAGAAGCCAGTATGCTAAACACAATCTGAATGCCAGCATACGCACCCCATACGCTTAGTTGCAGGATCCAGTAAAGTCGTTTTTTATTGTCGACCATGGCGGTTAGCATAGTCAAAAGTAAAGCCTGCGCTATACCCTTGACAGGTTTTTTATATCAGTGGATTTTAGAAAAATTTATACCGTAATAAGTAGAAAAATAAGATTCCGGAGGCGATAATCAGACCCCAGGTTATCATAACCAACGCTTTTTTATAGGCAAACAGCCGCGGCTCGTTGACCAATGCATTCACAATAAAAGCCGATCCGGCACAGAGGTAAAGTGAAAACTCCAACATATCGTTCAGGTAAAACTGGTACCCGCCAACAGCCAGAAAAATTGATCCGAATAAATATTGTCGTGTTTGTGCGTTCATGTGCAGCGATAACGTGTGTAAAGTTAATTTAATTCAGCCTTTAAAAATTTACCGGTATAGCTGGCCGGATTTTTTGATACCGTCTCGGGTGTGCCCATCGCCACAATTCTTCCCCCTTGATCGCCTCCTTCCGGCCCCAGATCAACCACATAATCGGCTGCTTTAATGATATCCAGGTTGTGCTCAATAACCAGAACGGTGTTGCCTTTATCAACCAGCTTTTGCAGTACGTCCAGCAAGTGCGCAATATCCTGAAAGTGTAAGCCGGTGGTTGGCTCATCCAGAATGTAAAATGTTTTTCCGGTATCGCGTTTTGAAAGTTCGGTGGCTAGTTTCACCCGTTGTGCTTCACCTCCGGATAACGTGGTGGCATGCTGACCAAGTGAAATATAACCCAGCCCAACATCATGCAGGGTTTTGATCTTGCGTAAAATCTTCGGTTGGTTTTCAAAAAATGTAACCGCTTCTTCCACGGTCATGTCCAGCACATCCGAAATGGATTTTCCTTTAAAGCGAACTTCCAAGGTTTCGCGGTTGTAGCGCTTGCCCTTACAGGTTTCACAATGCACATACACATCGGGCAAAAACTCCATTTCAATCAGGCGCAGGCCGGCACCTTCACAGGTTTCACATCTTCCGCCTTTTACATTGAATGAAAATCGCCCCGGTTTATACCCACGGATTTTTGCTTCCGGCAATTGGGCAAACAAATCGCGAATGTCAGTAAACACACCGGTGTAGGTGGCCGGGTTGGATCGTGGCGTTCTTCCAATAGGCGATTGATCCACCTCAATCACCTTGTCGATGTGCTCAAGGCCCTCTACTTTTTTAAAGGGCAAGGGCTCTCTTCGAGAATTGAAGAAATGCTGATTCAAAATCGGGTAAAGCGTATCGTGAATCAAAGTCGATTTTCCGCTACCCGAAACGCCTGTAATACACGTAAACGTTCCCAACGGAATACTCAGGTCGACCGTTTTCAGATTATTGCCGCTAGCTCCTTTTAAGGATAAATTATCTCCTGATCCCGTGCGCCTTTCTTTATTATAGGGAATAGCGACCGTGCCCTTTAAATAGGCTGATGTTGTACTCTTCGATTTCAAAAATGTAGCAGGATCACCTTGCGCCACCACCTGCCCGCCATGCCGCCCGGCCCCAGGCCCGATATCAATGATGTAATCGGATTCGAGCATCATGTCCTTATCGTGCTCCACTACAATTACCGAGTTGCCCAGGTTGCGTAAATCTTTTAATGCTTTGATCAGTTTCACATTGTCGCGTGCGTGCAGGCCAATGCTTGGTTCATCCAAAATATACAGCACGCCTACCAACTGTGTACCGATTTGCGTGGCCAACCGAATGCGTTGCGCTTCACCTCCACTAAGTGTTCGAAGGGGTCGGTTTAAATGCAGGTAGTCCAACCCAACATCCAACAAAAAGCCAATGCGCTTACGAATTTCTTTCAATACCTCCGTGGCAATGATTCGCTGCTTTTCATTGAGTCGTTTTTCCAGTCCGGCAAACCACTTGTTCAAATGGTCGATATCCAACTCAGCCAGTTCGGCAATATTTTTATCGGCTATTTTAAAATGAAGCGATTCCTTCTTTAAGCGTGTGCCGTTACATTCAGCACAGGTTTTTACTACAGTAAAATCTTCCACCCAACGTTTAATCGCCTCCGAGCCTTCATCGCGTTGCTTTTGCAAAAAATTTACAATGCCTTCAAAGCGCGTGTTCCACTCTGTTCCCGGATATTTCACAGATGGTACCGCTACGGGTACATCATCACCATACAACAACACCTGCAGCACATCTTTTGGAATATCCTTTATGGGTGTACTCAGCGTAAGCCTATACCGCTTCAGTATGGCTTCTACTTTTTTAAATATCCAGATGTCGCGGTATTCACCCAATGGTAAAATTCCTCCCCGGCTGATGCTCAATTTTTTATCTGGTATAACCGATTCTTCTGTGATCTCTTCCACCTGTCCCAAGCCGTTGCAAACCGGGCATGCGCCATAGGGTGAGTTAAATGAAAACGTATTGGGGGCAGGCTCATCATACGAAAGACCGGTAACCGGATCCATCAAAAATTTCGAGAAGTGATGCACCTTCTGCTTCTCATCCAACACCATCATTACACCCTTCCCTTCTTTAAGCGATCGGTTAATAGACTGCCCGATACGAACACGATCTTTATCATCGGCAACAATGCGGTCGATCACAATTTCAATGTCGTGAATCTTATACCGATCTACCTGCATCTTCGCGGTGATGTCCTGAACTTCACCATCCACACGTACTTTGGTAAATCCTTGTTTCCGGATTTGCTGAAACAGTTCGCGGTAATGCCCCTTACGCCCTTTCACTACCGGTGCCAGCAAAATCAATTTGTTTGCTTTAAATTTTTGCAGGATGGTGTCCAGAATCTGATCTTCTGATTGGCGAATCATTTTCTCTCCGCTCAAATACGAGTAAGCTTCTCCTGCACGCGCAAACAACAGGCGCATGAAGTCGTATATCTCCGTAACCGTACCAACTGTTGACCGCGGGTTACGCGAAGTAGTTTTTTGTTCAATGGAGATTACCGGGCTCAGGCCGTTTATCTTGTCTACATCGGGTCGCTCCAGGTTGCCCAGGAAGCTACGGGCGTAAGCCGAAAAACTTTCCATGTACCTGCGCTGCCCTTCGGCATAAATCGTATCAAAAGCCAATGATGATTTTCCGCTTCCGCTGATTCCGGTAATTACCACCAGTTTGTTACGGGGAAATGAGAGGGTAACATTTTTCAGGTTGTGCTCACGCGCCCCAACAATTTCAATGAAGTCGTACCCGGTGGAATCCTGAATGTTTTTTTGCGCTGTAGCCCTGGCCATGAATCAGTCGAAGAAGGATACAAAAGTGTATCGGTCAATGTTACCGAACAACAGAAAATACGGGAGAACGGTTTTTTCGTTTAGAAATTTATTTCGATACCCAGCAGCGGGGATGAGAACGTTCCGGTTTCTCCGGTTAGCGAAGCAAAGACTCCATCTTTTAATGTATAGCCTTCCGTGGTCTTGGTTTCGGGGTCAACCATCCAATATTCCTTTACGCCAAAACGTTCGTACAGTGCTTTCTTCTTCACCCGGTCATGATCTTTGTTTCCGTGGGAGAGAATTTCGATAAGCATATCGGGAACTCCGTGAATATGGCCCTTAGGGTTTATGATTGATCTGCTTTTGCTTAGCACAACAACAATATCCGGCTGAACAGCATTTTGCTCCTCGTCAAGGTACACATCAAACGGAGCGATAAAAATTTCTCCAATTCCCGTGTCTTCAATCCTCTCGGAAAGTCTCCTGAAAATTTTTTGAAGGGTCTTCTGATGAATGGCTAGCGGTGATGGGGACATAACAAGTTGATTATCGATCAATTCCGCCAACGTTCCTTCGGGTAGAGATTTATAAACCTCCATCATGGTTCTGGGCGGACTATCAATCAGTGGTTTCATCATACCAAAGATACAATTAATCGATCAAATGAGTTCAGGCCACGTCATTACCTGTAACAACTTTAAGCATCTCAAACCAATCCTGCCTATCCAGCTTAATATTAATTGCGTCAGCGCCTTCTTGTATTCGATCAGGATTAGTGGTGCCCAGTATCGGCAAAATACCCGATGGATGACGAAGTAGCCACGCCAGCAAAAGCTGACTAACACTGCACGTGTATTGTGTGGCCATTTTTTCCAAAGGCATATTTACCGCATCATCTCCACCTGAAGAAGAGAAAAATTTTCCCCCGCCCAAAGGCGACCACGCCATTGGTGAAACGTGGTGTTTCATAAGCACGTCAACCGTACCATCAAACAATGCCTGATGTTGAAACAACGAAAGCTCAACCTGATTGGTAACAAGCGGATCATGCACATACGATTGAAGCATTTCAAATTGCGTGGGTGTAAAGTTAGAAACTCCAAAATGCAACACCTTTCCATTTTGTTTTAATAAGCCAAAAGCTTCCGCAACTTCCTCAGGGTGCATCAACGGATCAGGACGGTGCAACAGTAACAAGTCGAGGTAATCCGTATGCAAATTTTTTAATGACTGCTCAACTGAATTAATGATATGTCTTCTTGATGTATCATAATGCTTAACATGATGCTCCGGACGCTTTTCAGACAGTAACTTAATGCCACATTTTGTAACCAATTGAATTTTTTTTCGCAGGGATGAATTTCCCTTCAGCACCACTCCGAATTGTTCTTCACAGGAATAGTCACCATAAATATCAGCATGATCAAACGTGGTAATGCCAGCATCAACGGATTGATGAATCAATCTTTCAATAGCTGATGTTGATAATTCCTTCCAACGCCAAACACCTGTAATCATCCGCGAAAACTCCGGGCCATCCGGATGTAACTTCTTTTTCTCCATACCTCAAATTACATACTTTCAACTGGCCTAAAAAACAGCTTACAGAAAACGTTTGCAATCGCGCTACTTCTATTAACTTGGCAGAAAAAAGCACCTAACCATGCACCTCGAAATACTTGATCGCATCCAACAGCGAAATCCCAATGAACCAGAGTTCTTACAGGCAGCAGAAGAAGTAATCATCTCCATCTGGCCTGCCCTTGAAAAACACAAAGACCTGCAAAGACTAAAAATCCTAGAGCGCATTCTTGAACCCGAGCGTATGATCTCCTTTCGGGTAACCTGGCTTGACGATAAAGGAGAAATTCAGGTAAACCGGGGTTATCGCGTTCAAATGAACAGCGCCATTGGTCCATACAAAGGCGGACTTCGTTTTCACCCTTCCGTTACGCCTAGTGTGTTGAAGTTTCTTGCCTTTGAACAAATTTTCAAAAATGCACTTACCGGTATCCCCATGGGGGGTGGCAAAGGTGGTTCCGATTTCGATCCGAAAGGAAAATCAGATCATGAGGTGATGAAATTTTGCCAGGCTTTTATGAGTGAACTGTATCGCCATATTAGTCATAGGCTTGATGTACCTGCGGGCGATATCGGTGTGGGCACACGTGAAATTGGTTACCTGTTTGGCGCTTATAAAAAATTCAAAAATGAATTTTCGGGTGTGCTTACCGGTAAAGGCATTGGCTGGGGAGGGAGTTTGATTCGTCCGGAGGCAACAGGCTACGGCCTGATCTATTTTGCTGAAAACATGTTGCAAACCAAGGGCGATTCGATCAAAGGAAAAATCTGCCTGGTTTCCGGATCGGGAAATGTGGCACAATACGCCATTGAAAAAATCAACAAGATGGGTGGTAAGGTTATTACGGCATCCGATTCAAACGGCTACATTGTTGACGAAGCCGGTATCACAAAAGAGAAGCTTGAGTTTTTAAAAGATCTAAAAAACAACAAGCGCGGTCGCATTAAAGAATATGCCGATAAATATAAAAGTGCCGTGTATCATGATCTTGATGAAACCGCTGATCACAACCCATTGTGGAATATAAAAGCCGATTGTGCTTTCCCTTGCGCCACACAAAATGAAATAAATGAAGCGGATGCCAGCAACCTGATTAAAAATGGCGTGCGGCTGGTTGGTGAAGGCGCCAACATGCCGGTGACTATTGAAGGCATTAATGTGCTACTTGATAACGGTGTTATGTATTCACCCGGCAAAGCATCAAATGCAGGTGGCGTAGCCACATCCGGATTGGAAATGACCCAGAACTATATGGGTACCTTCTGGAGCAAAGAAGAGGTTGATGCCCGTTTACAAGGCATCATGAAAAACATTCACGATACGTGCCTGGCCGCAGCCAACGAATATGGTAAACCGGGCAACTACATGGTGGGCGCCAACATTGCCGGCTTTTTAAAAGTGGCCAATGCCATGAAAGCACAGGGCATCATTTAATAGCCAAGAATATTCACTTCTTTTGATCACAACCTTGCGTCCGGATTGCGCGTTTAAAAATCAAACAAAACAGGTATGCTCATTACAACCACCAACGCCATTGAAGGAAAACGCATTGTTGAATATTACGGTTTGGTTTCCGGTGAAACCATTATCGGTGCCAACCTGGTAAAAGATTTGTTTGCCAATATTACTGACATTGTTGGCGGACGATCAGGCGTTTATGAACGCACGCTTCGTGAAGCAAAAGACACGGCTTTAGATGAAATGACACAAGAGGCTATGCGCAAGGGAGCCAATGCAATTATTGGCGTTGATCTCGATTATGAAACGTTGGGATCAGGCGGCAGTATGCTCATGGTTACGGCTTGCGGTACAGCCGTGCGCATTGAGTAGTTATTTCTTTTTGCTTCTCGGATAAAACATCAACGTGGGCTTTACACCTTTTGCCTGTTCACTTAACGTGTAGTATCCCGAACCATCAATCGCAAACGCAACACTTTCACCTTGTGGTTCTTCATGGTAGGGTAATACTTCCGGTTTCTTTTGGAGTACTTCCTTTACAGGCTGGTTCGCGTTACGTTGCCAATAATAAATCTGTTTGTAGTCTTTAATCAGAATCTCTGTGCCATCAGCCGACCAGTCTGCTGCAACAATCAAGGTAAAGGGCATGGCTTCAAGAACTTTCTCGGCTACCATCATTTCGGTTGTGGATTGCGGATAAGGCAACCGGTAAAGATTGATAGCCGCCTCACGTTTGGAAAAGATGTATAAATCTTTCGTGTCCGGATCAATCATTAATGCTTCTGTATCGCGCTCGCCATCCGGCAACGTAAACCGAATGGAGTCTACCTCCTCAATTGAAATGGTGGTGTCACCTGTAAACTGAGGTTCTTTTATTCGATAGATTACTTTGTGTGAATATTGAGCCAGGTTATCCCCAATTTCCCCAATGTATATGTACGTGTTATCGGGTTGCGGACCTGCACCAAGGGTAATATCCTCCCAATCACGATTGGTGGCGCCCTTTAACCAAACAGTTACCTGATATCTTCCCAGTGAGTCGATTAAAAAAATTCTGGCTTTATCACCACTGTCGTTGTGTGTCCAGAGCATGCCGGGATTCGTGCGACTGGCTACCAATCCGGAAGCCTCATCGATTACCGGATTATCAAGCACTCCTTGCACCTTACCATAATGAAAAAATTCATCTTGATAGGATGTTGACCTTTTACAACCTGTTTGCACCAAGGCTACTATCAGCAATAACAATACAAACCGCATAAACAGCAAGGAAACAGGTTTTTTCCATTTGCAAAAACCTTTTAAAGAAAACTTCCACACGTTTTCTTCTACTTTTGCGAAGATGAATCATGAACCTGAACAACCAGACGACCAGGACGAAGAACTGCTCTTTGAACACCACCGCATTGTGGCTGATCCGGGGCAAAGTCTTATACGCATTGATAAATTCCTGAACGACCGATTGGCCAACGTTTCGCGTTCAAAAATTCAAAAAGGGATTGACGATGGATTCGTAACTGTTAACGACAAGCCCATTAAATCGAACTACAAGGTACATCCCAACGATGTTATTGTCATTTCATTACCAGAGCCACCCCGCGATACCGATATTATTCCGGAAAACATTCCGCTGAACATCGTGTATGAAGATGATGCCCTGCTTGTGATCAATAAATCTCCGGGCATGGTGGTGCATCCGGCTTATCAAAACTGGAACGGCACATTGGTAAATGCCCTGGCCTATCATTTCAAAAACTTGCCCCAACTTCCGGGCAATGAAGGGAAACCCGGATTGGTTCATCGTATAGATAAAGATACCTCCGGTTTACTGGTGATAGCCAAAACCGAAAAAGCCATGACGGCTTTGGCCAAACAGTTTTTTGATCACAGCATTGAACGCACCTATCACGCCATTGTTTGGGGTGTGCCTGAGCCTGCTGCTGGAACAATCAATGTAAACCTTGGTCGCAGTCTGAAAGACAGGCGCATTACTGCACCGTTTCCAAATGGTGATTTTGGTCGCCACGCCATTACGCATTATAACTTGTTAAAAGATTTGCGCTACGTTTCGTTGGTAGAATGTAAACTTGAAACCGGGCGCACACACCAGATACGGGCGCACATGAAATACATCGGCCACCCACTTTTTAACGATGTCACTTACGGTGGCGATCAGATTTTAAAAGGCACCGTGTTTACCAAGTATCGTCAGTTTGTGGACAACTGTTTCAAACTGATTCCACGCCAGGCACTGCACGCCAAAACCCTGGGCTTCGTTCATCCCGATACTAAACAGTTCATGCAATTCGATTCAGAGCTACCCGATGATTTTAAAGCTGTGCTTGAAAAATGGGAGAACTACGTTCAACACAATTAACCTTCCTTGAAAGAAGACGTTTGTTGAGATCAGGAATCAGTAAAGTGTATAAGGCTACTTCAAACACGAAACGTGTCTGTTATTTAAGGAAGGAGTGACAATCGCCTAAGCCTGAAGCTTCAGGCTACGATCAGTTTTGAGCGCCTTGCGAATCTCCTTCATGGCCTCGCGTTTAAAGCGCTTGTACTGATTTTCATCCTGCGAAGTAACCAGCATATTTTTAATGTACGCCAGTACTTTTTCAGACTGCGATTGATCCAGGGCATCCAGCTTCTCCAAAATCTGGAGTTTTTGCGTTGCTGTAGTCATGGTATTAGTGGTTGTTACTGTAAAGATAACGTTTTAACGAGAGAAAAGTTTACTGTAACCCGTTGATAATGAAAAAGTAATGTACCGATAACCTGTGGAAAACAGATCATTTGACCAGCTTTGGCTTCGGCAAAAACAGGCAATTTTTACCGATATTGGCCAAATGAAACGGCTGGCCCTCCTTCTCCTATTTATTCATCCCGCCCTTTGGGCACAGCTAATAAACCCCAGCATTGATGCGGTTTACCGCCCTGACGAACTAGCCATTATCCGGCTTACCATGGCGCCAACAGACAAAGCCTTTTTGCTCCATCCGGATAATGTAGAAAGCGAGGTTTACCTGGAAGCAACTTTTCATATGGTCAACTCACAGTTGGATACAATTCTTGAAAAGAAAGTGGGCATCCGTTTGCGTGGTAACACCTCACGGTATCATGAAAAGAAACCATTCAAAATCGACTTTCGGGAATTTGGGGGTAAAAAGTTTTTCGACTACAAAAAATTCAACCTCAAGCCCAACGTTAATGACCCCTCGCATTTTCGTGAACCTCTTTCACTACTGTGTTTTCGCGAAATGGATATTCCGGCTGCACGTACTTTTCCTTTGCAACTGTACATCAACGATGAATACATGGGTGTGTACACTAATGTTGAACAGATCGATGATGAATTTTTAAACGACCGATACGGACACGAAGAAGGATTCCTGTATAAATGCAGTTTTGGTGCTACGTTGATGAATGATGGTCAGGTTTTTAATGAATCGGTATTTGAATCGGAAATCAATGAAGAGGATGACACCCGCGCAGAACTCAATCATTTTGTGCATGTGCTTAACACTACATCAACCGCAAGCTTTGCCACCGAGATTGTAAAAGTTTTTAATGTTGACAAATACTTGCGTCAATTGGCTGTAGAAGCATTGATCGGCCACTGGGATGGGTATAGTTACAACATGAACAACTACTACCTGTTTTATAACGGAGAAGAAAAGCGGTTTGAATATTTTCCATACGATGCCGACAATACTTGGGGCATTGATTGGGTAAACCGTGATTGGGCCACCCGGGATTTAAATGCCTGGGCAAGAACAGAACTTCCGATGCCCTTAACAAAACGAATTCTTAATGTGCCTGCATTCAAACAACAGTATGTGCATTACCTGGCTGAGGTTTTGGAGAAAGTTTTTAACGAAGAATTTATTCTGCCAAAGCTTGAAGCTTACAAAATTCTGCTTACTGATGCCGTGCAGGAAGATTCCTATTTCAATAAATCGTTCGGTTTTACGCACACCCACTTTCTTCAATCCTTCACCATCGGAATGGGAGACAATCACGTCAAGTATGGTCTTGCTGAATTTTTAGATGTCAGAACCCGCCATGCGATTCAACAAATACCGGAGTTAAGCGGGAACGATGAGTTAACCGTTTCGGTGCATCCAAATCCTTCAAACCAACCTGAGCTTTACTACTTTACACCCTCAGGCCTCGTAAAGCAAGTGCGTGTTTATTCTTCTACCGGTACCACGTTGGGAATATCCGCTGAGCGCATGCCCGATGATCGCATACGCATAACCCTACCCGATCATGCTCCAGGTGGTTTGTATTTTGTTCATGTAGACGAAAAGGTGTTTCGTTGGATGTATGCCGCGAAATGATCAGGAGGCCATCCGCGCAACGAGCATCACATCATCAAAATCGATTTGAGTAGTGCGTAACGCATAAAACAACAAGCGAACTTCACGCATATTCATATCATCATCGGCAAGCGCCATACGGTACAGGTGAGCAAATACCTGTAGTTTTTCTTCGTCTGAGCAATCCTCCAGCAATTTCATTCCATGCTCGTAAACATTTTTAGTGGCACTGCTGAGTATTCTTGCTTCAAATGCATGAAATACGGCATCCGAAATGTTCTCTTCCCTGCGGATGGTTTCCAACACCTGGCGTTCACGTTCATCCACTACCCCGTCAGCATTTACCAGCACATGTATCAAATGAAGCAGGGCTAACTTATAGGTCAATGTTGTTTCCATTTGCTTTGCATTTCTTGTTCAGCCGAGGCGCGCATAACCTGCACACGCTTGATGTTCTCTTTTAAAATTTTTACCGCCTTGTTTTCTTCGGTTTGCAACCGAAGTTGTACATCATCCTGAAAAATAATTCTACCGTAGTACGTGCGCTGGATCGTCTCTACACAATACAGGGTAGGATCAGTCAGCACGGCAGGTAGGCTATCCTCTTGTCTGCTAGTAAATAAGTTCAACACGTTCCATCCCATAATCAAGGCTTTACTGCCTTATCTAATATCGGAAAAGGCTCTATCACAGTTTTTTGGATTTTTAATAAGGAAAGTAAAAAAACCGTATTTCCTGACTGAATTGGGGGTTTTTAGAAATCCAGGGTAGTATAATTCTACTATGAAAATGGTAGTTTTTTACCATCATGAACTGAAGTGAAATACGCTTAACTTTTCTGTTAATTTCCGCTGGTCAACACAAAAGCTCCCCAATAATAAGGCTCCGGATAAACCTGCTTTAAACCAATCATTGCCTTTCGAAATGACTCATTCACATGGCCGGTTGAAACCAGGGATTCATAGAAGGAAGTCATAAATTTCATGGTGGCTTCATCATCTACCTTCCACAATGAAGTAATCATGTGCTCAACACCTGCACGCTGTAGCGATCGTTTCAAACCGTATAATCCTTCACCGGGTACTACCTCACCTAATCCCGTTTCGCAAGCTGATAGCACGACAAGCTTTGTACGAAATAAATTCATGTCTTGTATCTCAGCTGCGGTAACAATACCAGAAGGGCTTAACTTAAATTTATTACCAGTATCGTGTTCTTGCGCATGAGCCAACACTAAACCGGAACCGGACAAGGTTTCATAAATGTTTTGATATGACGATGCAGATCCCGGCTGATCAATCCAAAATCCATGGGTTGCAAGATGAAGTACATCTACCTGATTTTTCTCAAACAAAGCTTGCTTGGTTGCCCCTTCCCCGGTTAACAAATTAACGTTAACATGCTTCTGCTCCAGTAAAGTGGTGATGGCTTGCGCTTCCTTTTGCGTTCCCGGTAACGGGGTGATGGGTTGTTCAGTAAAAAACTCTCGTGAGGAGCGAACCGTATCAGCACCTGAACTAACCGATGGACCGTAGACAGGATTACCCAACACAGTTGCCGACTTAATGGTTAATGGCTGATGCAAGGTTAGCTGAGCTAGTGTTGGAATGGTTTCGATTTCAATCTCCTCCATCAGGTAACGCTGTGTTAGCGGGTTAAATAACGTACCCATGTTAATCAGGTGAAAAACCCCATCGGGCGCCCAATACACCTTGCGAACATCTTTCAACACGTTCAAGACAGGCTCCCAGTACACCGAATACGAAGTTTCATCTGTTATTTTATACTGAATGGAATTTTTATACAATTTGTATTGGCGCCCTTCCATGTGCGTTCCCTCTGCAGGAAAAGGAATCAATTGAACCGAAGAGGGAGTGACCACGAGGGCGGCATAACGTGGCTGATCGGAATAATAACCTGATCCGTTTTCGGTAAACCGAATGATTTCAACAGCCGCTTCTTCGGCTTTTAATTTACTCTGGATTGAGTCAACTGGTGGAATATAGTCGTACACCATACTTGAGGTATCGCGGGCCAGGCGAATAAGCTCTTGTTCGGTTTTCAGAATTTCAGCCTTTAGCAAAGCCATTCCCTTTCGGTCGGGTTCATTTGCTACATACAGCTTATTCAAATACTCCCGAAGCAACTGCCATTTAACGTTCAACTCCTGAACGCGCTGATTTTCCGAGCGGTACACATCATACAGCAAACGAAAATTTCCACGCAATACAAATGCATGATTGAAAAGTGCCTGCTGGTAGCAAGCTTCCACCACTTCAGTTAGTTTATCGGTTTCACCGCTTTGCTGGTAGACTAACGCTACACGTAAAAAGCGACTGAAATCTTCCTGCATTTTTTGCGAATAATAAAGTTGCGCTTCTTCGGAAAACCCGAGCCGGAAGGCAATTGCCTTTAGATTTTCTATCGTAAATAAATTATGATAGAGGGTCAATGATTCATCGTATTTACCGTCACGTCCTAACAGAAAAGCCAACTCCTTCAGCCATTCATTTGCCACAAAATATTGTTGTTGTGACTCCAGTTGCTTGTATTGATTCCAGTACAGGTTAACGTAAACATCACTTCCCAAAAAGCCAACCTTTTGCGCTACTTCCTTATTGCTAATCATGTCAAGGTAAACCATGAGGTTATCCTGCCGCAATTTTTCCAATGCCTTTACCAATGCATCAGCCAGTTTTTCATCGCGCGTACCATTTCTTTTTGCGTTCAGTAAAGCCACATTGTTACCACGAAGCAGGCCAACCTCATTGTTCTGCTTTTTTTGATTTCGCAGTGCGTTTACATGTTCATCACTTAACGCATACAGCGAGTCAGCTTTTTCAAATGCGCCCATAGCCTCGTAAAACATGCCAACACCTTTCCAGAAATCTTCAGGTGCAAACTGATAACTACAAGCAAATGCCAACGCGGCTTCTGCTATAGCCTCTTCACCAGCCGCATATAATCCAGACTGTGCATAGTACTGGAGCCTGGCCTTACTGAAAGCCAACATGTCGTTCTGCTCACTTAATGCGTTACCGAGATAAGCAAAGTGTGTATACAGCATGGTATCGGCAGCCAACAACTCCCATACAGGCTTTACAAGTTTAAGATGCCTGCCGGCATTCGAAGCAACTTTATCTGCTGATTCAAAATCAATAATGCGAATGAAATGCTCCAAAGTCGGAACAGTATAATCTGCCCAAATCACCGGGAGGTTTGTGAGATTATCATGTTGAAACCGGTCATCTTCGGAATAAAATCCGCCCTTTTCCATCTCATTCTCAAGCCACAAACTATCGGGAAGAATTTTTTGAGTGAGTGCTCCGTAACCTGATTCTATGAGGTCTTCCATTTTCATGGCTTCGCCTAGCCTAAAGTTTAATGCTTCACGATCAACGGGCACGTTATACGCATCAGCCCAGCGAATAATACCCGAGTACAAGTTGGCAACCACACCAGGAGCCACAAACAATAATGTGCTGGCCTTCTGGCTACCAGCCAATGCAAAAGCTGAATCCGTATACTGAAGTGCCGCATCCGGCTGTTTATGTTGAATGGCCTTGAGTGCCGATGCAGTCAGCTTATAAAATTTCTGCGCCTCCGTATAAAGCTCATCAATATTCAGTTCTTCCAGTTGTTTGTCTGTCAACTGAAATTCACCATAGGTAAGAAAAGGATATTGCTTTCTGCGTAACGCATTCAAGGTTGTTACATCGCGAATTACTTTCAGCGGAATCGTAAATGTCTGATCCGGAATGGTTCGGTAACCTTCAGTAAAATAGGCGGATGTCATACGCACCACCATGAAGTTGAAGATCGAGAAATCAAGATCGGTATAAACGGATTCCTCCCAGATAAATTTGTTTGATGCCTCCAACAGTGAATCCGGTGGATAGAATGTTTGAATCACTTCAACCTTTCCGTTCTGCTTCTTTGCCAACCCTATTTCCCATTGACTATTGAATTCTCCTAACGATTGGGCACAACAGCTAAGATTAAGGTCAACTTCAATGTGAACCGATTTTTCTTCACTGAATTCAGAAGTTTTAACATGTGACAGCCACGCTTCTTTGACGCTGATGGTAACATCCAACAGGTTGAGCTTTTTCCGAACCGTATTACTTTTTACGGCCCACTTATTCTGGTCGTTAGCCTCATAGAAAATAAACAGGTAATAGGTTCCGGGTTTCAGTTTATGCCGAACAGGGGTTTCGGTATAATTGAAATCCGGCAGTGTGCACGCAGAATCAAGAACAAGTTGATCACCTGCATCCGGGATGGTGTCGGTTGAGGCAATGATTTTCAGCTTGCCGGGTATGGAAGTATTAAACTGATACGGATCAGCCTGCACGGTAAAGGTCAGCCGAATAGGCTGGCTGCTCAGTTGAATGAGCTCATCCTTCCCATCGTATCCCGATGAAACTTCGAGTTTGTAATTTGATTTTTCCTGGGCATGAACAAGCGTAGAGATCAACAAGAAGCCAGTTGTCAGAACACGAAAGAAAAAAGTCATGGTTAAAAATAGCGCTATAAGCGTAAAGCTGAAAAAGATTATTCTTTAAGAATAGCTATTGCTTCTATCTCAATCAAATATTCCTTTCTGAATAATGAGTAAACCCCAACCAAGGTACTGGCCGGCATATTTGTTTCGCCCATAATTTCCTTACGCACACCACGAAATACATCTAAGTCCTTTTCTTCATACTTCACAATGTACCAGTTCATCTTCACCACATCGGCAAAAGATGCACCGGCCTGCTCCAGTTGCTTCTTCACATTCAACAAGGCCGAGCGTGTTTGCTCCTCCAGGCTCTTGCCTTCGCCCACCTGGCCGGAAACATAAATGGTTTTTACTCCGTTGGCTGTTGCGGTAACAACCTGGGTATAGCCAGGGCCTGGGTTGATGTATTCCTTTTCGATTTTTTGTGCACTGCTCGTGAGTATCATGATGAGGAGCAGACAGTTAATTAAGATGACTTGTTTCATAGTGGAGTATTAAGTAGTAATGATAGGCAAATTTCACGCAAACCTGCCTGTGCAAACAGGTCGTCAAGCGCGAAGTGAAACGCAAAGATGTTAGATGTTGAATTGGCCTACAGAAACAATGCGCAGCACTTCCGTACTACGCATTTTAAACGATTGCCTCGGGGGAGCATTGTAAGTTCTTTACCCGTCCTTCCAACTCCCGCACATTGCGGGAGTGGAGGGTTGGGAGCCAACTAATGTGCGAATACACGCATTCGCTTGAGAGGGTTTTGCGTGGCATGGCATTATGGTCTTACCGCACTGAAATATCAATGCGGAAAATGTTCTCCTACTATTACCGGCAGTTGTTCAGGCATGTCGCGCATGGCCAATGTGCCGGCAGCTTTTAATGATTTGGTCAAATGTTCAGTCCGAACATCTGGTTCATCGGCCAGAAACACTACCGCGGTATTGGCATTAACCGAACTGTTGCGCAGTGAGCGCACCAATTCAAACCCGGTGATCACCGGCAAATCGGTGCCGCATACGATCAGGTCAAACTCCTGCACCTTTGCCTGCAACAAACCGTCAAGTCCGGATTGAAAAAACCGGATGTACGGTTCTGTGCTGCTCAGTGCCAGACGCACCTGGTCGACAACTTCTTTTTGCCGGTGAACCACAAGGACTTTCATAAAACCTAAATAATTAACCTGAAACGCCTTTGAAGATCAGCAATTGAGAAATGATGTTTGTGCCGCATTGAAGTCATGTCAGCACCTCTCAACATACCTGCCCACCTAACAGGCTGAAAATGAGGGGCAAAACGAAGCTTTGGAAAAAACTCGCGGGTAAGAGGAGTAGTAAAATTGTACTATTAAAATGGTAGAATGTTACCAGGTTAAATTTTGCCCATTATTTCCTCAGCGTGCTAACTTTCTGAAGGTTGAGGGAGTGGGATATTCAATCAAATCTTACGTCAACAAGCCAGACTCATACGCAAAACGCACCAGGCCAATGGCGTTGTCGGTGCCAATTTTCTCCATCAGGTTAACCCGATGGTTGCGTACCGTATTTTCACTGATGTTCAGGTGAAGCCCTATTTCCCGAATGGTCATTTCCTTACAAATCAGGTGCAGTATTTCCTTCTCCCGATCGGTAAGGCTGATTCGCGAAAACTCTGGCCGTCTGGCTTCCAATTGTTCACGTATACTTTTGCGCAGCACATTTGCCACCAGGTCGTTGTGGTAAAAATCCTTATCGTGTACGGTATAGATGGCACGCTCCAATTCTTCAGGTTCGGTGTTCTTTAACAAAAACGCATGTACACCCAACTCCACCATGTGCAGAATATATTTTTCGCTGTCGTGCATGGTGAGCATAATCACTTTTACATCCGGGAATTTTCTCACCAGAATTTCGCTTGCTTCTACTCCATCCATGATGGGCATCTGTAAATCTACAACCACCACTTGTGGTGGCTCTTTCTTCACCAGTTCCAGCAATTCTTTTCCGTTCTCTGCATCTTTTACTTCATTCACTCGGCTAAACGTACGCAGCAGGTTCACCATCGCTTTGCGAAAAAGCGTATGATCATCAGCAATGTAAACGTTTATATCGCGGGTAATTTTTTTGTTCATGCTAATGGAACGGTTAGGGTTGCTTTTGTACCGGAAGATGTATTGGATTCTATAATAAACGTGCCGTGTAAAACACGCGCCCGGTTTTGCATGTTGAACAAACCAAGGCCTTTGGGTTGTTCATCAGCTGAAAAACCTTTACCATTATCGGTTACAACAATGGTAAGCTGAGTACCCCAGCTTACCTGTACAGAAATGGCACTTGCGTTGGCGTGCTTCAGCGCATTGTTGATTAACTCCTGAACAATTCGAAACACAAAAATTTCACGCGATTTCTCCATCGGAACAGCCTCTCCTTGCTCAGCATAGGTGATGCCGGCATCCGTTAAACTTTGAAAGCGCTCACACATTTCTTTCAAGGCAACATTAAGTCCGAATTTTTCCAGGGTTGAGGGTAATAAGTCGCGACTGATTTTACGAACCGACTCGATGGTTTCATCCAGCATGGTTTTTACCGGTTGAATGGTCTCTGCACTCACCGATTCGGTGCGGGCCAACGTACCCAAATTCATACGCACAGCCGAGAGCATGGCGCCAATGCCATCGTGCAGGTCGGCTGCCACGCGCTTGCGCTCACTCTCCTGCGACTCGAGGGCCGCCTCCATCATTTTTTGCTGGTACATCACTTCCAGGTTTTGCTCACGCAGGCGTGCTTCGAGCATGCGCTTTTTATAAAAGAGCACAAAAAAAACGATGCCTCCCGCCAGGATGAGCATGCCGGATGTGACGAATATGAAAAGGATAGTGAAATCGGAAAGTGCCTGTTGTTCCACGACAACAAGTATACAAAGCGAACACAAGAGCGCCTAATGGCGTTAACCGGATTTTTGTGCGCGAATGGATTGCAAGTTGAGCCAACCCGCATAGGCCAACACAAGGCAAAACGCAAAACGAAAGAAATTTCTAAAGGTCCAAATATGAGCAAACTGATCCCGCATTACCGTCATGATGTAATCCATCAGGTATGATAAAATAAACGTGCCCGAAAAGAAGATCAGCATAGCCGTGTTGATCCAAAACATCGGAAACTTAAGCAAATCCTCTTCCGGCAGGGTCCGCATTAAATAGATGAAATAACTTATTGACAAAAGAATCATCAACAAATCCCGTGCACCACGAATGATCGAATAAAAATATTCACCAAAGAAAAAAAAAGCGCTGCCATAAATTATCACATAAAACAAAATACCGGCTATGATCCACCTGCGATATGTACGGATTTGCAGTGCATAATAAAACGCAAGTGGAAGAAGTATTCCTTCAAATAAAACAAATGTATCTCCTATTTCATTTACCCACCTGTTTTGAAATAACGAAGTGGCAATTGTCAAAAGGATTTGAAAAAAGACGCTGGTCATTGCATAGAACCCAAGCACCCTAATATAAATCGGTCTTTGACTATAGTAAAAAACACAAACAAGCATTACAATGATACTTCCAAACCATTGTGAATAGATAGAGAATGTGTAGAGGAACAAATTATCCAAACGCAAATAGACTAAACGTGGGTCATCTCATAAATCATTCGGTGGACAATTAGGTGGGCACCTTTGCCCCTCATTCTCAATTGAATACGGATAGCCATCCTCCAACTCGTCTATGAAAGTAATAGTTAAATTCATATTCACCATTTCCCAATCAATTTAAGCTTTGATTTGCGCGAATACTCTTAAGATTAAGCCAACCGCCATAGGCTAATACTAGGCAAAAGGCAAAACGAAAGAAATTACGAAATATCCAATAGTCTGCAAACCTATCACTCATCATAGCAACAATGTATTCTCTGAAATAGGATAATACAAAAGTTCCGGAAAAAAATATAAGCAAAGCAGTATTGATCCAAAACATTGGGAATTTCATCAAATCATCCTGAGGTAATTCACGAAGCAAATAGAAGAAATAACCTAAACAAAAAATTATTATCTGCAAATCACGGACAGACCGGATAATAGCATGTGCTGATTTCGGGAAAAGCAAAAATGAAAAAAGGAAAACAAGAATGTAAAGTGAAATTGAAAAGAGGATAGCCTGCCGAAATCTGCTGAATGGTATTACTAAATAAAACAACCAGGATAGAATGATTGACTCCAACAATACATAGGTATGTCCAATGGTGTTTATATGTTGGTTCTGAAACAAAAGTGAGGAAAGCTCCTGAAGAAGAGAAAATATTACACTATTCAGTCCATAAATACCAAGCACTTTTACATAATCTGGTCTTTTTTTAAAGTCTATCAGGCAGATGATGGAAATAATCAAACTGCCCAACCAAGAAGCGTAATGTGAAATATTATTTAATGACAGTATACTCACAGGTCATTCGGGGGGCAATCTGGCGGACAAGTTTTGCTGTCATTTTCAATCGAATACTCCTCTCCCTCTATCAAATCGTCACTACTTGGAAGCAAGTTATTTCCGTTAGCATCAGTTCCTACTAAAAACATAGTAAAATGCTTCTTGTCTTCATCATATGCATTATATACCCGGATGCCCTTGCAGTTTGATTGCTTTAGTAATGTTTCAAACTGATCTGCGGCAAACATTGCAGAATGCACGCCCTTTCCATTTTTCTTGAACTTATCGGCCATCTTCCTGGCCTTGGCTTTTGAAATTTTCTTGCTCATAACTTTCGGGGTTGGTGTTTGTGGCGAGTAAAGTACTAAAAAAAGGTGAGCCTTTTTCATTCCACAAACAGAAAACACCTCTGCAACATCGCTTCAACCCTTTATCTTTAGCGCAAACTTATCATGCACCATGGCACACGGCTCATCCAAACTGACACAAAGCGTTCATGCAGGCTCACCCGGAGATTCTCTGTACAAAGGAACGGTTAACCCCATCTTCCCGGCCTCCGCATACGACTATGAAGGCACAGGAGAAACGCAGTACCCGCGCTATTTCAACACCCCAAACCAACGAGCCGTGGCTCAAAAAATGGCGGCCCTCGAAAACGGAGAAGATGCGCTGGTGTTCAGCTCCGGCCTGGCCGCAATCATGACTTCCTTCTTTGCTTTTCTTAAACAAGGTGATCATGCCGTGCTCCAAAACGATTTATATGGCGGCACATTTAACGCGGTGGCCGTAGAGTTCCCCAAATTCGGCATCGACTATACCCTGGTGGATGGCACTAACCCCGAAGCATTCGAGCAAGCCATCCGGCCCAACACGAAAGTGATCTATATTGAAACACCCTCCAACCCAACACTTACCATTACGGATATTAAAGCCGTTGCCGCCATTGCCAAAAAACATAACCTCATCACCATCATCGATAATACGTTTGCCTCTCCGGTTAATCAAAATCCAATCGACCTGGGCATTGATGTGGTGACGCACAGCGGAACAAAATACATTGGCGGGCACAGTGATTTGTGTTGTGGTGTGGCCGTGGCCTCAGCCGCACACATCAAACAAATCTGGAACAGCGCGTTTCACTTTGGCGGATCGTTGGATGCGCACACGTGTTGGATGGTGGAGCGCAGCTTAAAAACCATTGTGCTGCGCGTGCGGCAACAAAATGAAAATGCATTGAAACTGGCACAATGGCTGAAGACGCATAAAAAAGTTGGAAAGGTGTATTATCCCGGTTTACCCGATCATCCCGGACACACAATTGCCAAAGCGCAGATGCCGGGTGGCTTTGGAGGGATGCTCTCGTTTGAAGTGATGGGTGATCCACATGCTTTTATGGGCCGATTGAAATTGATCAAGCGGGCATTGAGTTTGGGTGGAGTGGAAAGCACGATTTGTTCACCGGTAAAAACATCGCATGCCAAAATGAGTGCTGAAGAGCGCGCCAAGATTAACGTAACCGACAACCTGATAAGGTTCTCAGTTGGGATTGAAGAGGTGGAGGATTTGATTCAGGATTTGGAACAGGCGCTATCATAATCATACACCAAAAATCCAAAACCACAGAACGCACAAAGTTTTACACGGAGTAGACAGAGAGTCTAGGTTTTTCTCCGTGAACTTGGTGCCATCTTTGAGTTCTTTGTGGTTAATGTCTTTTTGAGATTCCGTTACTTCCGCTCCACACCATGTCCACCAAACTCGTTGCGCAAAGCGGCTACCAGTTTGCCGGAAAGGGTGTCATCGGTTTGGGTGCGGTAACGCATCAATAACGAAAGGGTTATCACCGGTAGCGACACGCCCATGTCCAATGCACTTTCTACCGCCCACTTGCCTTCGCCTGAAGAATGCGCTACTCCTTTAATTGATTCCAGGTTCTTATCCTTTTCGAGCGCACGTTGTGATAACTCCATTAACCAACTGCGTACGACAGAGCCATGATTCCATACACGGGCGACCGAAGCCAGGTCCAGATCGGGATTGAATTTGTTCATCAACTCAAAGCCTTCGCCTATGGCCTGCATCATGCCGTACTCTATACCGTTATGCACCATCTTTACAAAATGCCCGCAGCCGATGGGGCCGCAATACAGGTATCCGTTTTCAACGGAAATGGATTTGAACAATGGTTCACAGTAACTAAATACATCTGGGGCTCCGCCAATCATGGTGCACACACCATGCAACGCGCCATCAACTCCTCCGCTGGTTCCACAATCGAGTAAATGAATGCCGACTTTTTCAAGCTCACGCCCACGCGTTTGTGAGTCTTTATAATTCGAATTGCCTCCGTCAATAATTACATCGCCCGGCCGAAGGTATTGCGATAAGTTATTGATGATGATGTCAACCGTTTTCCCGGCAGGTACCATTATCCAGATTACTTTTCGCGCAGGTAAGTTGTGCACCATTTCTTCCAGCGAAGAACACGTTGACACGCCATCGCCTTTGAGCCGTTCCAAAGCAGCCGAACTGGTGTCGTACCCATACACTTTATGGTTGTTCCGCGTAAAGTTGAGGGCAAGGTTGTGGCCCATTTTACCTAAGCCGATGAGTCCGAGTTGCATGCGAACAGGGTTTGGTGAACGCTAAAATTAAAACATTCTTGCTTAAACCCCGACTCAAGACCGGAACGATTGACTCAATACCTGTAATTTTTTGAATTGCTCCCACTGGATTTTGTATTGCTGATGCACGGATTCGTTTGGATAAATGGTGGTCGTCTGTACTACACCAACATGAGTGGGGATATCAAGGGCGCTGAAGCCCAACAAGGCTGCTCCCCATGCCGAGGCATCTTCGCGCTGAGGAACATGAACCGGCTTGCCGAAAACATCCGCCACAAGTTGCAACCACTTGTGCGAACGCACAAAACCTCCACTTGCAATAATGTGCCCGTATGCTCCGCTGTTGTTTTCAATCAGTGTGGCAATATCGTAGAGCGCAAAAACGATCCCCTCCAGCAAAGCGCGCATAACATGTTCCTGCCGATGTTGCTGGTGCATCCCCAAGAAAATACCGGATGCATCCGGATCATACAGTGGAGCGCGTTCTCCATAGATATAAGGAAGAAAAAGAAGTCCGTTAGCGCCCGGAGGTGCCGTGAAAGCACGCTCAATAAATTCTTCTGTGCTGATTGTTTCGTTCAAAAAACTTTTTTGAAACCAATCGATTAATACCGCACCGTTGTTGGTAGCGCCTCCCTCAATTATAGTGTCTTCATCGAGCAGGTATCGGAACACGAGCGGATTATACGTGTCATTCTTTCCTCTTACCACTCTTCTTACCGCCCCGCTTGTGCCGATGGTTAAGGAAAGTGCATTTGAATCCATCGCTCCGCTGCCCAACTGCGCCAGGCAGCCATCACTTGATCCGATTATTACAGGAACCGCTGAAGACAATCCCAACTCAGTCAATAAGGTCTTGTTAGTAATACTACGATGATGATAAACTGAAACGGGTGATGATAATTTGTCGCTGTTAATGCCAGCCAATTCAAGAGCCGGACCAAACCACGATTTCTTTTCTATATCCAATAAGCCGGTTGCGGATGCAAGGCCATGATCCACTTCATAGCAGCGAAAAAATCTGAACCAGATGTATTCTTTAATGCCAATGAACTTATGCGCGCGCTCAATTATTTCGGGTTGATGCTTCTGCCACCACATAATCTTGCATAAAGGCGACATGGGGTGAACCGGGGTTCCGGTTCGGGCAAGTTGATCAACAAGATGTTTGTTCTTGCGAATGCTGTTACTTTCATCTTTGCTGCGCAGGTCAGACCAGATAATCAACGGAGTAAGTGGATTACCTTCTTCATCTACAGCCATCATGCTGTGCATGGCACTACTCAGACTAATAAACGAAATGTCTTTCTTGATTTCAGTTGGGCACAATTGAATTGCCCGACAAACGTCTCCAAAAATTTTCTCCGGATTCTGCTCTGAAAAACCTGCTTGAGGATGATGCGTTACGCAGGGCAATTGGTTTGAAAATAATTCCCTGCCTTCAGCATCAACAACAAGTGCTTTAATGTTGCTGGTGCCGATGTCGATGGCAAGACCGATTGAAGAATGACTGCGCAAGTAAGCAGAACGCTTATTCCACTTCTACAATCATTTCAATCTCCACCGATATGTTGGAGGGTAACGCGTACATGCCTACGGCTGAACGGGCATGCTTCCCCTTTTCGCCAAACACGGCTACCATCAGGTCGGAAAAACCATTGATCACTTTGGGTTGGTCTTTGAAATCTTCCGTGCAGTTTACCATGCCCAGCACTTTTACAATGCGTTTGACTTTGCTCAAATCGCCTACTTCCGATTTTAAAGTTGACAACAACGCAATGCCGGTTTGCCGCGCAGCATCGTAGCCTTGTTCAATCGTTAAATCCTTGCCCACTTTTCCCTGAATGTTGGTGCCGTCTGCTCGCGTTGGGCCGTGACCGGCCAAGAAAATCAAGTTACCGGTGCGGACCGCCCGAACATAATTGGCCATGGGCGCAGCCGGCTTAAACAATTCGATATTTAGCTCTTTAAGTTTTGCCTCAGGTGTTTGGGCAAACACAGAACCGGAAAGCAGAACAAGGCAAAAGAGAAAGGTATACTTTTTCATAACGATTTATTTACATGTAATTTGGTACTGACACAGGGTTGTCACTCCATTAAACTTACTTTGTTCTGCTAACAATCACAACTTATGCCTGCAAAAGAAAAGACGCGTTGCCCCTGGTGCCTGAAATTCGATCAATACGTTGAATACCATGATACAGAATGGGGCGTTCCGGTACACGATGACCGCACCCATTTTGAATTTTTAATCCTGGAAGGCGCTCAGGCCGGTTTAAGCTGGGAGATTATTCTTAAAAAACGCGAGGGTTATCGAAAGGCATTTGCCGACTTTGATCCGGAGAAAGTTGCCCGATTTACCGAAAAGCGATTGGAGAAACTTTTACTTGATCCCGGCATTGTGCGCAACCGACTGAAAGTGTACGCGGCTGTTAATAATGCCAAACGTTTTCTGGAGGTTCAGAAAGAATTTGGGAGCTTCAATAATTATATCTGGAGTTTCGTGAATGGTAAACCGATTGTAAACAAATGGAGAACCATGAAACAGATCCCAGCTACCTCAAAAGAATCGGATGCGCTGAGTAAAGATTTGCTGAAGCGTGGATTTAAGTTTGTCGGCAGCACGGTAATCTATGCACACATGCAGGCCTGCGGACTGGTGAACGATCACCTGGTGGATTGCTTTCGCTACAGGCAGGTATAAAAACTTTGCGCCTTCACATCGTTGCGGTTGAAAGATTTCACCGCAAAGACGCGAAGGCGCAAAGCGTTAATCAATCCTTTCTTGGAAACAACTCATCGCGGTTAGCGGCCAGCCAGGCAAATGCGGCTGTCATGACTGCGTTGTGTTTTAAATCCTCTTCAATGGCTTTATCGTACAAATCCATGCTGGTGTGGTGTGTACGGGAAAAGTATTCAATCGGGTCCTGAATAAACTGGAAACCGGGCAAATTGATGCCATCAAATGCCAGGTGATCGGTGCCACCTGTGTTACGCAACGTCAATGTAGAGGCGCCTAACTTTTCAAACGGCTTCAGCCACTCGCGAAACACTACGCGCGCTTTTTCATTGCCTTGCATGTACACACCGCGGTATTTACCGGTGCCGTTATCCATGTTAAAGTAAACGGAGAATTTCTCTGCTCCTGGTTTGTAAGCAATGTTTTCACCATCACGAACACCATACACACGTTTCACATAATTACGTGAACCGATCAATCCCTGCTCCTCACCTCCCCACAGGCCAATGCGAATGGTTCTTCTTGGGCTAATTCCCAACGATTTAATGATGCGCATCGCCTCCATCATTACGGCTGAACCAGAAGCATTATCCGTAGTACCCGTTCCGCTGTGCCACGAATCCAGGTGGGCACCAATCATCACCACCTCATCTTTCAAATCCGTACCCGGAATTTCAGCTATCACATTAAAACCTTTTTCATTTGGCGTAAACTCTGTTTCAAGTGCCATCTCGAGTTTCACGGGGATGCCTTGCTGAATCTGCCGCACCATGCGGTTGTAGTGCTCTGCTGAAACAACAACTTGCGGTAAAATTTTTGGCGCATTTGCACTACGTGATTGTAACCGTCCTTCAAAAGGAGCTTCCGGTGGATAGGGAACCGTTGCTGCTGAAGCCATAACAGTACCATCTTCAAGGCGAGAACTCGGACTTGCTTCAAGGATAGCTAATGCTCCCTCCTTCATACACATATCCCACTTCTTGAATGCCAACCGCTGCGGTTCTGTTGGTGCAAAAAATCTCCTGCCACGAAAAGCTTCAGTCGGGCCTGAGTTAGCCATGTCCAACAAATCCTTCTCTTCCCACCTGCGGGCATCGGGTTCAAAACCAGGCTTCACCGGTGTAGGTAAACTGAACAACACAATCTTTCCTTTCAACTTTCCTTTATACTTCTCCAGGTCTTCTTCCTTCTGAATATCCAGGTAAACAGCTTCCGCCTGAACGTTACCTTTTATCCCAGGTGTCCATGCTTTCGGGAATGCAATCACCGGAAAGTAAACCGGTGCCGTAGCATGCAAGCTGAATTTTTTCAGGTACCAGCCTCTGCCAAAGTCTTCATCCCAATAGTCAAAGTGGGCATTTTGCAAACCCCATTTTTCCAACTCAGCCTTGGCATAATTTGCCGCGCTTTTATAACCGGGCGAATTGGTTAAGCGAGGGCCATGCACATCGGTAAGCATACCGAGTATGTTCATGACCTGTGAATTTTCAAAGCCTTCTTTTTTAATGCGTGATACCATTGCGGTATCTACTTTCTCCTGCGCCACGGAAGGCAGTACCAGCAACAGAATGAGCAATGCGTTAAGTAGAATCCTCATAGTTAAAGATTTAAAATTTTGGTTGGTTAAAAATAGGGAAAGCCCGACAGAACAAACCTACCGCAGGTGGAAATATTGAGGTGTAAAAAAAAGGGGCATCTAGTAGCCCCTTGAATTGAAATTAATTTTTCTTCTTTTTCTTCAGTAAGTTCTGGATTGTTTTCACACCTTCATCAACCACCTTCTGCTTTGGATCAGTGGTTTTCGTGCTATCGGTTTTGGTGGTATCTGATTTTGTACCCAACAATCCTGAAACCAACTCGGTTGCTTTTTTCTCTGCTTCTTGCTTCACTGCCGAAGTAACAGCTTGCTGTACTTGTTGCTTTTGCTCACTCATCAACAACTGTGGCTTCGGATCAAGAAATGTTCCATCCAACCCAATGTTCACCGGAATCATCGCATTCGGATCAGATGTGCCCCCGGTGTATTGGCTTACAAAACTGTTCAATTGTGCACCCATCTTCCCGGCCGGCACATCCATTTTCAAGGCATAATCGATCGACCCATCAATACCGGTGCTGCCTGTAACTGAAGTGGTATACTCACCAAACTTTACATTGAATGGTTTAACACTCAGTTTACCATCCTTTATCGATGCCGACATCAACACATCTTTCATGGTCACCTCTTTGGTGTCATCCAATTTGGTAAGAGAGGTGATCCCTGAAATAAGTTTGGATTCTTTCAGGGCCGCCTGTGCCACTTTCACCAAGCCTTCACCATTCACGGTTTTCAAATTCGGCATCATGTCTTGCAACAACTCGCCTGAGAGCTTAAAGTCGGTTGAAAAATTGCCACTCATTAAACCGGCTACCGGTGCATAGTTCTGAACAATTGAAAATGAAGAAGCGGCCTGTGCCAGCGCCATGTTTTCAATCTTTAATGCAAAGTCATACTTCGGATGCTCCATATCCTTTGTATTATACGCTCCGTTTACCGTGAACGCTCCCCCCAATAAATTAAAGGACAACCCACTCAGGTTAGCTACACCATCTTTCACCACGATATCACCTTTGGCATTCGAAATATTGAAGTCCATCATTTTAACCGTAGCAATGCTCGACTTCAACAGGAAGTCGATGTTTTCAGGTACTGGTATAACACCATAAGGTTCTGTTTCTTCTGTTGTTTCTTCTGTTTCGGTCATGAACTCATTCAAATCAAGCAGGGTTGATGAAAAATTCATGGAACCCTTCAGCAACTGATTGGGGCTAAACAGATAGCCCATGTAGTTGGACACCGAACCGTTTACATTGAAATCGCTTTTGCCAATTGTTCCGGTTACTTGTTTCAAATCAATTTTTCGTGGATCAAAACTCATATCCGCCTGAGCCAGTGTAACGGCATAGGGTAAATCAGTGGATTCGTATTTGAATTCACGCAGTGAAGCATTGCCGCTTGTAGGAAGTTTGTCGTAACGCTCCGCTTCCAGGTCCGACATCCTTCCTTTGGTTTGCAGATCGGCCTTAACTTTTCCAGCTAATGTCATGCCCTCTACAGGAAATATCTTTGTGATTTTTTCAAGATCAATGCCTCCGTTTGCTTTCACATCCCAGGTGATGTCTTCCAGGTTTTGAATGAGCATATCAGCAGAAAATTTTTCACCATCCATCACCATCGAAAAATCATTTACCGCAATGAACGTTTCAGCCATGCGGCCTGAGGTATTCTTTACGCTCGAATTGAACTTTAAATCTTGTAGCGGTAATGGGAACTCCGATGTTTTTACATACCCATTCGCCAGCGACATGATGGCGTTGATGGAAGGAATGGTTTTCTTCAAACTGTCATACACACCTTTTGCTGTTAAGTCGATGGCGTAATTGCCGCGCATTTCCATTCCTTCAACCGGAAACATTTTTGAGAGTTCGGCCAGGTTAAGTTTTGCATTGATGTTCGCATCCACTTCCGTGGGATAGAGTTTGCTGATGAGGGCACGCGCATCGAACGGATTGGAACCAAAATCCATATGGAATTTCTTCACATCAATTACGGTGTTGTCGATGTTGCCGTCTCTGTTATCCACCAACATGTTCAGGTTAATGTTATTTACAGCCGTTGGCAGATCAGGATATTGAAACATGGCTTCCATCACATTCAGGTTTACCTGGAAGGCCGGCATTTGAGTTTCACTGTACGTGCCTTTTACAAAACCAGCAAACTGCAACTCGCCATCTGTTTTTATGTCAGTGAAACTTTCAGAATACATACCCGGCACCAACGACAATAGACTTTTGAATGTATTCTTCGGACTGTTAAATGAGATGTCCATGCCATAATCATTCTCATTCATTTTAAACCAGCCATCAAAGCTCATGGCAAAGTCGTTGATCTTTGCGCTGTTTTCCTTGAAGGTATATTTTGTGTATTCTTCGCTGATAGAAATTATGGCATCAATAGCAGCACGTTTATTAGTCAGGTATTCCATGCCATCATATTTTACTGTTACCGTATCCGCTGTAGTGGATGTTTTCAGATCGAAGACATCCTGGGTAAAATCACCACTACCTGAATGATTTACGTTTTTCAATGTTAACAAAAACGGCAAGGAAAGGTCATCGTAAGTAATGTCACCATCGATCACTTCCCAGTGATCGATGCCAAATGAAAAATCACCCGATTCTTCCGTAGTTACTTCCTGCTCCTCCGAAGCAATGGCAATGTCATAGTTTGCTCGGCCATCTTCCAATACCTTAACATTGATCAGCGGGCTGACCAACGTGATGCCCTTTAACCGAAGTTGATCGCCAAACAATACATCCTTTAGGTTTACTTCAACTTCCAGGCGTTCGGTTGCGAATAACACTTCACCGGCAAATGGTTCGCGGTTGATTACGCCAAAGTCGCGCATCTCAACGGTAATGTTGGGGAAATTCCGGAAAAGCGTCAGGCTGAAATTATCTGCATCAAATACCACATCGGCATTGATGGATTTTGCCAGCTCCTTATCAATGGCAGCCTTAATATCATCTTTAAAAACAACCGGAAGAATAAGCGCAGCGGCTAACAGCACTACGAAAACAATTCCAATAACAATCAGGATTTTCTTCAACATAAACGGGTCATTTATAACGTGAAAACGTAAGAGATTACAAAATTACAAAACGGATTGATGTAAAAACGTTCGTTTAACCGGATGAAAAACGTCCTGTCGTTAAATTAATTTTAGCAGCCAGTCCATGATTCTTTTAACGCCCGGGGTATAAGGTGGATACAACGGGCTGATGGAAGTAAGGCCGCTTCGCTGACGTAAAACGGGCTTTTCGTTGGAAAACGCCAGAAAACCAAAATACCCATGCGATTTGCCAATACCGCTGTTGTTTACACCCCCAAAAGGTATGTTGTGATGTAAAAACTGAATGGCACAATCGTTAATACAAACTGTTCCGGCTGATGTTTCCCGTAACACCTGTTTTCTTTCACGGGTATCCGATCCGAAAATATAAAGTGCGAGTGGTTTTGGTTTGCTGTTAATCAGCCGAATGGCGTCATTCAGATTTTTGTAGGTAAGGATCGGCAATAACGGGCCAAATATTTCCTCCTCCATAATCTGTGCTCCGGCCGGTATATCCGAAACAATAACCGGGTGAATGAACTGATCGGCTGCATCCACTCGTCCACCGAGATGAAGTTGTGCGCCTTTCTCCACCAATTCTCGCAGCATGTTGCTTAGCCTGGCAAAATGTTTTTCGTTAACGATTCGGGCGTAGTGTGGCGATTGCTCAAGCGGCTTATCCCCTTCTTGAAATAACGTCTTCACTTCTTCCTTCAGGCGATCGATTAATTTATCTTTAATGGATTCATGAACCAGCACATAGTCGGGCGCAATGCAGGTTTGTCCGTTGTTGATAAACTTGGTTACCGCTATACGCCTGGCTGCATCTTTCAGGTTGGCTGATGGCGTTACTAATGTGGGTGACTTTCCGCCTAACTCAAGTGTAACTGAAGTAAGGTTTTCGGCTGCGGCTTTCATCACCACCTTACCGATGGCCGGACTACCGGTGAAAAAAATATGATCGAACGGAAGTTTTAATAAATGTTGCGAAACCTCAAGGCCTCCTTCGCACACAGCAACCACACGATCTTCAAACAGATCATCGCACATTTTCTTTATCAAGGCAGATGTGTTTGCTGTTGCTTCAGATGGCTTAATAATAACACTGTTACCGGCAGCCAATGCAGAAACCAATGGGCCCACGCATAGGTTGAACGGATAATTCCATGGGGCAATAATCAGGCAAACTCCTTTCGGCTCGGCAACAATTACGCTGCGTGTGCCCAGCATGGTTATGGGCGCATCAACTTTTTTGGGCTTGGTCCACCGATCAAGGTTAGCCAATGCATGCGCGATTTCATCCACCACCGGAAATATTTCGGTGCCATCAACCTCAGCCGCAGGCTTTTTAAAATCGGCATAAACGGCCCGCTGAATCATGGGCCGATGCGACAAGACCCACTGCTTCAGTTTTTTCAGATGAGCCTTCCGTGTTGAAACAGGCTCCTTTCGAAGGGTAGGCAAATACTCCTGCTGACGTTTAAAAAGGTCGTTAATCCAGTCAGAAACCAGCTTTTCTTCGAGGTTGGGCATCATTTCACCAAGGTATATAAAATCCTGAATCCATGCTCATGTTAAGTTAATGTTAAGTCCCTTGCGCATTATTACTGCCATGTTAATTTTGTTAACAATGGCTTAACATTCAGGTAATGTTGTCAAAGCGAATCACAACATATCGAACCTTTTTACTGATCCTCTTTGCCGTGGGGATGAAGTGGTGCTATGCTTCAAATGAAATTCCGCGAGAACGGGCACTATTGGAACCCTACCTGGCCACAGCCGATTATGCTGAAGTTGACCTAACCCGCTGGGAAAACTTTTTGAACAGGCTTTCGTCCAAGCGCGAACAATTTAAAGATGACCGTCAGTTTCTGGAGTTTGTTTTCTATCGTACACATCAATTGTTTTTGAAACGATATTCGGAAACTGGATCTTTTGCAGATGTTTTTGCACGTGGAACCTACAATTGTTTGTCGGGCACCATTCTCTACTCCACTATTCTGAATCACTTCGACATTCCGCACGATGTTATCGAAACAAATTACCACATATTCATTATTGCCCATACCTCCAAAGGCGATGTGTTGCTGGAAGCAACCAATGGCATGAATGGATTTATTCATGAGAAAGAAAATATCGATGCCCATATTGCCCGCTATCAAAATGATACACCGGACAATTCGAGTCGGATTGAATCCTATTACGATTTTTCATTCTCAACCTACAATACCGTAACCGAAGAAGAGCTGATTGGTTTGTTGTATTTCAACTACGCGATAGAGGCTTACAACAAAAAAGATTTACAACGTGCGGCCCTTCAATTGGAAAAGGCTACCGGGTACTACACGTCAGCACGAATTGAAGAATTCGCGTCAGTAATGCTGACAGCACTTGGTACAATTTCGATTAAGGAAGAAGAAAAGGTTAACCTTACAAACCGGTTGCAGAAGATTCGTTATAAAGCCATGCCCACGATGGTTAGCGCTAAAAACTAATCCTGCAAAATCCGAACCTCTACCCTGCGGTTCAGCCGGTGACCTTCCGGAGTATTATCCCGCGACAGCGGCTGCGTTCCACCAAAGGCTTTTAGTTTAATTCTATTCTTGTGGATTCCTTTGCCCACAAGATAATCGCGCACAGCATCCACTCGCTGCTCCGATAATTTCATGTTCTTCCCCGGATCGCCCAGGTAGTCCGTGTGTCCTTCCAATTGAATAACCATACTCTTATGCTCATTCATCATCTTCACCAACAGATCAAGTTCAGCATACGAATCCGGATCAATTTTCGATTTGGCTACTTCAAAAATCAGGTTATCCAACCGCATTACATGTCCAACCGTATGCTTCTTGGACGCACCTGTCGTATGATGTAATTCAATGTCCTTTACAATTCGATTGTCGCCATTCGCTTCGGTTGGGTCAAGCATATATTTGGCAGACGCAAACCCGGAAGCTTCTACCGTTATGGAATAGCGCTCACCATCAAACAAGGGAAATGAAAAGCTGCTGTTATTAATAACGCCCATTCGGTTACCATACGGAAGATTTTGATAGGTGATGCGTGCCACAACAGGCTCTTTGGTTTCGGCATTGATGATTTTTCCTTCTGCAACAACCAGGCTATCGGTTTGCGACCACAATGTGAACGTCATGAAGCAGAGCACACCAAGAATTAAAACTCTCATGTTCATGTCAGTTTATATTTTCACAATTTTAAATTCAACGCGTCTGTTTTTCCGTCTGTTTTCCAGGCTCGTATTCGGAACAGTAGGCTGGGTTTCACCAAAGAATTTCACGGCAATGCGTTCCGCAGAAATACCTTTATCCAATAAATACTTGCTAACGGCTTTTGCCCTCCGCTCAGAAAGACCCATGTTGTAATTGTCTTCTCCAATATCGCAGGTGTGGCCGGTAATCTCTACCTGCATGCCTTGGCGTTCATTCATCAGGGTTACAATTCGGTTTAATTCCGAAAACGATTCTGGCTTCAGAACAGCTTTATCAAAATCAAAGAAGATATTGTTCAAGGTAATGGTTACGTTTTCATCAATACGTGCAACCTGTATAGGTTGCAGCGTAAAGTTCTTATTCTCAATCACCATGTCGGAAGTGATGTTGCGCAAATCCAGGTTTTGGCTTTCGCTGATGTGATCTTTTGCTTCGGCCCGTACGCCATACAAATGACCAGCTGGAAGTTTTACTTCATACTCACCAGTTTCCGGGTTTGACTGCGCTATCCCCACATCCGTGCCATCGGGCAAACGTTCATAAATAATTTTTGCACCAATGGGCTTACCCGTTTCAGCATCAATAAGCTTTCCTTTAACCGTAACCCAGATTTCAGGGCTACGCAAAATCGGCAGCTTTACTCGAAAGATATCCAGGTTGGTTTCGGTTACGCCACGTGAGTAATAGGCGAAGTCACTATTGTTCGGAATGTTAAAGAAAAGGTCCTCCAATGGCGAGTTGATCTCTGGCCCAAGGTTCTCCGGTTCAGACCAGTTCGTCCAGGTATCATCCAGTCTTTTTGTTACGTACACATCGGTTCCGCCATAACCGCTGAAACCGTTTGATGAAAAATAAAGGGTTACATCATCGGGTGACAGAAAAGGTGCCGACTCTTCACCTGCTGTATTCACAATGTTTCCAAGATTCAGCGGTTCGGTCCACACGCTGTCATCTTTCATAAATGAAACATATAAATCGCGATCACCATTGGAATCTTCCCGTTCAACAGAAAGAATCATGGTTTTCCGATTATTGGCCAGAAAGTAATTGGCCTTTTCGTTAAAGTTATAGTCGTTGGTAATATTCAGTGCAACCGGTTTTGTCCACGTTCCGCCCACATTTGTACTCACAGAAACACCCGCCTGCATCTTATCATTATCAAGGTACTTGTTTCCCAACAACATAATGGCGGTGCGGCCATCAGGTGTCATGGAGCTTATGGAGTTAACGAAGTTAGGATATGCGTTATTGAACTGCGGCCCCATATTCCTGGCCAAAGTCCACTTTCCGTCTTCCCCTAATTCCGAATACCAGATGTCTTCTTTGTCATTAACACCTCCAGCATTTTCAGGGTGATTTCTTCTACTGAAGTATAACGTCTTTCCATCGGGTGAAAGAATTGGATTCAGTTCAGCGTACTCGCTGTTTACATTTTCATCAAGCTGTTCAATCACAATACCTGATGCGAGCAAAGCTGGTTTAGGAATAAAGGCTACGATGGGATAATTCGAATCTGAAATTGCCACAGCATCAATACCAAAATAATCCGGAATGGCAGCCCCATCAAATTCAAGTTTTACAGCCACAACTTTGTATGTGGTTTTTTCAATGAAGATATTCCGCATCATGGCTTTGAGCGGCACAGCTCCCGGGTTCAGGGTCATTGCTTCATACTCTCGCCCTGCTTCGTCATACAAGAGTATTCGACTCAAAGCACTGGGGCTATGCGATTCGGCAATAGCAACCTGCTGAATTTGAATCGGATTGTCGAATCCCAATTTCAAAAACTCTTTTCGGTTAGGTCTGTCGGGCGCCCAGGCATTGGGGTTCTGACCGCCAGCAGGCAATACATTGGGTTTGCCCAACACCTGCTGTGCTGAGTATTGAATGGGGGTTAATTCCGAAGAAAACTCGATAACTTTTGAAGCCCACTGAACAACCTGAGCCTGGGTATAAAAGAGGGGCGCGCTAAGCAGGAACAGGATTGCTAAACATCTTCTCATGAAGCCAATATTGGTTAGAATGAAGGGATAAACTTACCTAAAAATTTCAAAATTGATTGAAAACAATACATGCCTTAACCGGATGCATTTTCTAGCAATCTGCCGCAAGGTCGGGAAAATTCTATAAAAACAAGCGATCAGTCCTCCAAGGTGTGCTTGTTAAACATCAAAAATCCTACATGAAATAATACCCCGAATTTGTTCTCCTCATCGTCATAATAGTTGGCGCTGAGACTTATGGGGCCTACCAACGAATGATATACCAGCCCGGCCGTTCCTGCAAAGAATACGGTAGTTAAATCGCCATTCTTAATAGCTTCCTGATTAATGCCTTGTTGAACATAGTCAAGGGGCTTAAAGATGTAGCCCTCCAGCCGTAAATCCAGTTTTCGGGGACGAACAACGATCACATTTTTGGCGCCCAGTGCGAGGTAATTGGGCGAACGAAAGTTTTCAAGAATCAGCGTGCGGCTATCCTGAATGGGAAAAAACCCCGGAGTGTTCACGATTGTTCCGAAATAGTTTTGAAAGAAGGGTTGATTTGAAAACACGGCTTCGGCATAATAACCCGGGCGAAAGGTGCCCCGATTAAAATACTGCTCAACCGTTGCACGCACCCGAAACCATTGATGATTCCGCTCAAACGGAAGGTCGTTAAGGGATGTGGTTCCGGGAACATAATCTTCGTGCACATCAAAATAAAAAGCACTTAACGAAATGCTTTTACCTGCCGATGCATATTGCTTCCTGTCCAGGTTACTGGTGGTAAAGATGAATCCTGTTTTAAAACCACGTAGACTAAGCTCATCCAATGTATCCAAACTATTAAATGCTTTAGTGTTTGAGTACCGATCCTTATTGGTAAACCCATTAAACACAACTGTAGATTTAATTGTATTGCCTAACGGCCAGCCCAGGCGTACGCCAGCCTTCCTGTCGAAACGCCTCAACACCGTTGGCGTTGTTTTTTGTAGAAGATCGGTACCTTCAACATAATCATAATCGCTCAACACTACCTCGGGTTGAACATAAAACCGCCCGAGGTAAGGAAGATCAATACGGGTATTAGCCATGAATGATTTGTAGAAGCTACCTGTTTGTGCGCCTATAAAAAAATGCGTTAACGCATTGTTGAAATAATAGTAATCAAGGCCGAGGTAAAGATTACTAATGTTTCGGGAAGCCATTGCTCCACCAAAATCTACCTGAAAGTTTTTCTGTGGCCGTTGTGTCAGTTGAAGTTGAAAATTAGATTGAGTTGTGTCATAACGAATACTCGGATACATATTACTGAAATACGGTTCCGTAATCAATTTAAAATATCCCTTCTTCGCTTCCTGAATAGTCAATGGTTTTTCCAAACCGTCAGCTTTTACATTAAAAATTCTTCGGATGTATTTGCGTTGCCGCGAATTCAGATTTCTAAACGTAAGGTCGTTGATCGCTAACGGCTGTTTCTTTTTCAAAAAAGCTTCTCGCCTCGACTGAACAGTAGGCTCACCGGATCGGGCAGGCATTTTCATTTTCAATTCATCCAGTTGCCTCAACGTTTGAACGTAACCGCTATCAATCAATGCTTTTGCGCGCACAAAATCAAATGACGTATATCCGTCTAGGTTTGGTTGGATATAAACTCCGTTTTCCGGAATAGCAGCCGGATCGGATTTATCCAAGAGCATATACAACAACGAACGGTTAATCAACTTATCATCGTCCTTATAGGGATACTCTTTAAAAATCTTAGACGATACATTTGATCCAATCAGTACATCGGGTTCAAACTCCTGTTGGGCAACATCTACCGGAAAGTTATTGTACACACCTCCATCAAACAGATATTTATCATCCACGCGTATGGGTGTGTAGAAAAAGGGAACCGTTTGTGTGGCCCGCAACGCATCACTTAACGATCCACGTTTTAAAATAACCTGTGATTGCGAGAATACATCGGCAGCCATTACCCGCAAGGGCACAAACAGACTGTCGAAATTGTTTCGCGATATGGCAGAGGCCTCAGCCATTTTTTCAGTAATCGCAAAATTCAAGGAGGCATCGCTGGCAATACTGGTATTAAACTGAACGGAGAGTGTCGAATCCAATGAGAGATCAAGCCGGATAAACCCCGGGCTTATCTCATCGCTATAATAATGAAAGTTGTATCCTCTTTCGGGCGAGCCGGTTATCCATCGAAGAAAGTCATCGGATAAAATCATTTCTTCAATTTGCTGCGGACTCATGCCTGCCGCATAACAGCCGCCCACAATGCCGCCCATAGAGGTTCCTACAATATAATCGATGGGTATGTTGTGCTCTTCCAGTGCCTTCAGTACGCCTACGTGTGCAATACCTTTTGCCCCCCCTCCACTTAATACAAGGGCTACTTTTTGCGCATACAAGCTTGTCGATGAAAATAAAATAAGAAGGAAGAGGGACTTTCGCATACCAACGATAACGTTAGGTTAGACGAAAATAGTTGAATAAAGTTGAAAGAAAGTTATTTTAATTTTACTTCCGACAACAATACGCCTACAAGGCCGAAGCAAACGTATTCGGAAATACGGAAGGGATCGCATTAAGCTTCTCGATCATCGCATTGCGGGCTGCATTATACGCTTCCAGGTAAGCCTCCGTTATCGGCTCAGATGGTGGAAGTTCTACGCGCAACGCATCAACCTGAACACCATTTTTCCAGAATCGATAGCAAACGTGTGGTCCTGTAGCTAAGCCTGTGCTTCCCACATTACCAATCCATTGCCCTTGCCGGACGCGTACACCCGGCTTAATGCCCGGTGCAATTTTCGACATGTGCAGGTACTGCGTGGTGTAAGTGCCGTTATGACGTATCTTTACGTAGTTGCCATTGTTACGCTTGTATTGTGCTTCCTGTACAATGCCATCACCAACCGATCGGATGGGCGTTCCGGTAGGTGCGGCAAAGTCGGTACCCAAATGTGCTTTGTAAACTTTTTGTACCGGATGTAACCTGCTTCGGCTGTAGCGCGAACTGATTCGGGTAAATTCAATCGGATATTTCAACAATGCTTTCCGTAAACTCTTTCCTTCTTCATCAAAATAATCCAGGCCATTACCCTGATCAAAAGCAATGGCATAGTAACCACTGCCAAAGTGGTTGAAGTAAATTCCGTTAATCTGTTTTATTCCAATCGGCCTTCCATCTACCTGTTGTTCTTCATAAATCAGTTTAAACTGATCGCCTTGTTGCAAGCGCTGAAAATCAACCTGCCAGGCAAAAATATCTACAAACTTATTGGTTAACTCATGCGATAAGCCGAGTTCATTAATCGTTTGTGAAAGTGAGGACATGATTACCCCGGAAATGGATTTTTCAACTACCGTTACTTCGCGTTGGCAAACATCCACAAACAACGAATCGCCAAACCGAAACACCACATAATCTATCGGATTGGGTTCATACACAAAAGCCTTGGGCACGCGCAGCGAATCGGCACTGCGGATAAACGTAAACTTCTTATCGGGAATGATTTTACGGGCATCAAAAACATGGCGCGGAAGTGATGACACCTGGTTGATCAGGTTCACCGGCACATTATATTCGCGCATAATGTCCGAAAGAAATTGATTTCGCTTAACGCGATCTTCAATCACTTCATGATTATCCACCACCATTCCATACAGCATGGTTGGGGGAGTCCAATCAAAATCAAGCGCAACAGGATTTTGAACTATGCCTGCATCATGACGAAATACATAATCGCTATAGATGAGCACGCTCAAAAACAGAAAAACACATGCACGTAAAAGCACCCGCTTTATCATGATTGCTATTTAATCCGTTAAAAAAATCAGCCTAAAGTTTAAAAAATTCAGGTTCAGAACCTGTAATACTCAGGTAAATGTAACAGATTTTGACAAAATGTTCAATTTTGAGGCCTTAAGGCCATATGGAAAAGCATGCACTGATAGAACTCACCACCATGAAAATGCCCTTTGGCAAGTACAAGGGTACATTGCTTTGCGATTTACCCGAGTTTTACCTGGCGTGGTTTCAACGAAAGGGTTTTCCTAAAGGAAAGCTGGGTGAATTAATGGCTACAGCCTACGAAATAAAACTTAATGGGCTGATGCATCTGTTGGAACCGCTGAGAAAGAGATGATGCTTACTTATACAGCTCTTCGTACTTCTTCTTTCCGCTTTCCAAAAACTCTACGAATTTCTCAACGCTACGGTCGTAGCCATACGGCCACGCCAACACACGTTCATCCGGCCCAAGCAGCACATAAAAAGGTTGCGCGTTATTATCCAGGTTTGCGATTTGAAGGTCCGCATTCTTTTTGCCGATCGTCTTTTTCACTTTGCCATCGTAGCGCGATGTAATCCATTCACTTTCCGGGAGTGGAGTTTTGTCATCTACGTATAATGCCACGATCACGAAATCATTTTTCAATCGCTCGAGTACAGCAGGGTCGCTCCACACCACCGCTTCCATTTCACGACAGTTGGTACAACCATGACCGGTAAAATCAATAAACAACGGTTTGTTCTGTTGACGCGCACAAGCCAACGCTTGCTCATAATCAAAGTATCCGTTTAAGCCGTGAGGCAAATGAAGGAAGTCGGTGTACTTCGGTAAATCACAAATTTCATTTGCACGCGTGCTGCGTGTCATCGAAACCAAGTCGAAGTCGTGCGTGTATTGTGGTGGTAAGTATCCGGCTAATGCTTTTAGCGGAGCGCCCCACAAGCCAGGCACGAGATAAATCACGAAAGAGAATACCAAGGTGGCCATTAACAATCGCGGCACGGTAACTTTCTCCACCGGACTATCATGCGGCATGCGAATTTTTCCGAGCAGGTAAAATCCAAGCAACGCAAAAATTACAATCCAGAGCGCAATGTTGGTATCGCGATCCAATAAGCCCCAATGATAAGCCTGATCGGCAATGCTGAAAAACTTTAATGCGAGTGCAAGCTCAAGAAAACCTAAGGTAACTTTTACGGCATTCAACCAGCCACCTGATTTCGGCATGCCCTTCATCCACTCCGGAAAAATAGCGAAGAGTGTAAACGGAATGGCGAATGCAAGCGAGTAGGAAAACATCGCCAGAATGGGTTTTAAAATTTGCCCACCGGCAGACATCACCACCACGTTCCCCACAATAGGTATGGTGCATGAAAACGAAACCAGCACCAAGGTTGCGGCCATGAAGAAGATACCTGCCAGTCCGCCCTTTTCGGCTTTCTGATCGGCTTTGTTCACCAATTGGTGTGGTGCATTGATTTCAAACAATCCTAAAAAGGAAAGCGCGAATACAATAAAGATGATGAATACAAACAGGTTAGGTGCCCAGTGTGTAGCCAGTGCATTCAATCCTTCTGCGCCCAGCAACACTGCGAACAACGTTCCGGCTAATGTGTAAATGGTAATGATGGATATTCCGAAAATAATGGCATTGCGAACACCTTCTCTTCGCGACTGGTTATCGCGAAGGAAAAATGTAACCGTCATGGGTACCATCGGAAAAACGCATGGAGTAATCAGCGAGATCAAACCCAGTACAAAAGCAAAAACCAGGTACCCGAAAAATGAACTGTCGTCCAAACTGTCATCACCTTCCAGAATGGTTTTATCCAACACAGGGCCTGTAAGTGCGCCATATTGAACAGGCGTTTTCGATGCTTCTGTTTTTGCAGTATCTGCAGGAATAGGCTCCTCCTTTATTTCAGGTTGATCGTTTTGCTTTGGCTTTTCAGGTGTTTTAGTTTCAATGGTTTTTCCAGAAACAGTTATTCCGGTAAACGAAAACTCGCCATCAAACGGAATGCATTTTCCGTCTACTTCTGTACAGGTTTGTCCATCATACGTTCCTGCAAGTTTCAGATCGGTTGACAGCACACGAATGGTTTGTCTGAATTCACCTTTGTCTTTGAATATCTTTACATCGCAACCAAAAATCTCATCGTACTTGTCGGTTGGATTGATTGCCCTGAGATCGCCTACCAATTCAAAACTGGCATTTGGTTCAAGTGTGATGGTGGTCAACATGGGTCCGCAATCCGGATCAAAGTCATTGGCATAGACGTACCATGTTTTGTCGGTGGTTACGGTAAAAATCAGGTCGAGCTGATCACCGGTTTTCACCGATGTTTTGGAGGGTGCCCATGTCCATTTTGCAGGGGTTAAAATTTGTGCGTATGCCGCGTTAAAAATGAGCCCCAGAAAAAGTACACCGAAGAATCTTTTCATAAACCTGAATATTGGAACGGTACGATAACGCATTCACCAGCAAAATAGTTGATGGAATGTAGTGTATCGTTTAAAATTAAAGAATTATGACAACCCCCTGACACTTTCGACACAACGAAAACCATCAATTAAGTTTTGGCATAGTGCTTATAAAAGGCCGTGATGGTTTCAATACCCAGCAAAAAGTTTTTCACCCCATAATGTTCATTTGGTGAATGAATGGCATCTGAATCCAAACCAAAGCCCATTAATACGGTATCCAAACCAAGCTCCTTCTTGAACAATGCCACAATCGGAATACTTCCGCCATCGCGGGTTGGAATTGGCTTTTTACTCCACACTTCTTCAAATGCCGCACTCGCAGCTTTGAACGCTATAGAGTCAGTTGGCGTAACCGCGGGCTGCCCGCCATGCAAAGGCGTTACTTTTACTTTTACTGATTTGGGCGCAATGGATGTAAAATGTTTGGTGAACAGTTCTGTGATTTCGGCATTGTTTTGATCAGGCACCAACCGCATGGAAATTTTAGCGTACGCTTTTGACGGCAATACGGTTTTTGCACCCTCACCGGTATAGCCACCCCAAATTCCATTCACATCCAACGTGGGTCGGATGCCTGTGCGCTCTAAAGTCGTGTACCCTTTTTCTCCTTGTATGTCATCAATGCCTAACTCCTTTTTATACTGATCCAAATTAAAAGGCGCTTTGTTAATGGCTTCACGATCGGCTGCACTCAACTCCACCACCCGATCATAAAAGCCGGGTATGGTTACGTGGCCATTCGCGTCATGCAAGGAGGCTATCATTTTGCTCAATACATTTACCGGATTCGCTACGGCTCCTCCATAGACTCCCGAGTGCAAATCGCGGTTTGGGCCCGTTACCTCAACTTCCACATAGCTTAATCCGCGTAAGCCGGTTGTAATGGATGGATGATCCAGCGAAATAATGGCTGTATCCGAAATCAGAATAATATCTGCCTTTAATTTCTCTTTATTCTCTTTTACAAAAATATCCAGGTGCTCAGAGCCCACCTCTTCTTCACCTTCCACCATAAATTTCACATTGCACGTGAGTGTGTTCAGCTTCATCATCGCCTCAAATGCTTTTACGTGCATATACACCTGGCCTTTGTCATCGCAAGAGCCGCGTGCATAAATTTTTCCATCTTTAATCACTGGCTCAAACGGAGGGGAAGTCCACAGATCAAGCGGATCGGGAGGCTGCACATCGTAATGGCCATATACCAATACAGTGGGTAGTGAAGGATTCACAATCTTTTCAGCATACACAATCGGGTGACCGGGCGTTTCACAAAGTTCAACTTTATCCACACCGGCTTCCTTGAATTTATTCACCAGGTATTCTGCTGCTTTGCGCACATCGCCTTTGTGGCGGCTATCTGCACTTACTGACGGAATGCGGAGCCAATCGAAAAGTTCATCCAGAAAACGCTGTTGATGGGTATCAATGTATTGCTTGATCATAAAATAGTATATCGTTTAAGCGAGGCGTGAAATTAAGTTTTATTTGGGCATGACGAAAACCGGATATCAAAATCCGTCATCATCATCTTTCTTCTCTTCCTTCCTCTTTAATACAGATCCGCTGTTCAGGTTGTAGGGCACTTCAATGCCATAGTATTGCTTGCGGAACCCGTTTACAAAAGCAAGTGCTTCTTCTTCCGTACCGGGAATAAATACCATCTCGCCAATTTTTGCCTTACCTGAATTGGTGCGCTTATACACCGTGGTATTGAATTCTTCATTGGACGAATACATCAACAGGCGGTTGTCTTCAAATCCAAAGTAATACCATGAATCAGGAGAGGCTTTAATGAACACATTAAACACGGGCAATCCATCTTCATCTTTCCGGATTTCCATAAAGCCTTCGAATGAACCATTAATATCGTTTCGTCCAATATTCGAAAGACCCAAGTTACCCTCGCTATAAAAAGCTTTGTGTTCAGCCGACCACTTGAGGTTTACATTTGAAAATGTTAGTGGCTTGGCCAAGGCCGGATAAGATGCCAGCGGAACATGACCCTGAGCCGTTCGTGTTTCATAATCCTTTACTGCACGTTCGCCAATGAGATCAGCGATTTTATACAGTAACTCGGTTGGATCACCCAGGCCTTCATCCACACTTTCATTTTGAATAACCAACTGGATGTCGCGTGCCATAATGTCAAATGCTGTGGAAATGGCCGTAGTGTTCACCGCTACCAATGAATTCATTTTAATCTCATTCGTTTCCATGTTGCCTTGGCCAATGGCGCTGGCGGTGATGTCAAAATCCTTATACCCATTAAAGAATTTGATCGGGCCTTCAAAACGAACGCTTGCGGTTTCATCGTTGTACGCAAAAACTTTTCCGGAGAGTTTGTTTCCAGCCGCCTTTTCAAGATCTTCAATCCGGTACTCTTTGCTTTCTACATCGTAGTACAAGGTACCGCTGGGCACAAAGAAGTCATCATCATCGTCAAGTTTTTCATTCAAAAACGAAATGTAAAGCGAATTATCAAGTGCAGAGAAGTGCAGGCCCGCATCCACTTTTCGACCTTCTTCGTTCAGTGCATTATCAAAATCAATGAATACTTCTGTTTCGTCACCGGTTTGCTCGTAGCGTATCCAGGTGTTGTAATCTTTGATTTTCTTAATGTCCAGTTTTATACTTCCGCTAAGCGTCAATGCGGGTTTAGTAGCATACATAATCATGTCGCCCCGGTAAAACATACCTGCACCCAATACCAGGTGATCTTGCTCTGAAACCGAACCCGTAGCAACGGTTTGTTGTGAGGCTGTAGACTGCTTTCGCCCAAAAAGTTTGGATGTTTGCACAGGCGCAACTTCTTCCAAGTGGAAGTCAGTCATTTTAATAGCAAACGTGTCGTTCAAAAAGTTTACATACTGATACGTAGCATAACCCGAAAATTCATTTCTGGAAATAACATCCACTACGCCTTCCGTTAGCCGGTGATAGCCATTTAGCGTATCAATGACGATGGTGGTGTTTTTAAGTGTGCCGATTTTTGCGTTCTCCAAAATAAGCACCTCACCATTTTCTGGGGTGATCTTGGCATCAGCCACAATGATGTATGGAATACCACTCACCTTAAGCTCTTGGGTTTTCAAATCATACTCTGCTTTCTCAGCATTGAAGTTCAGAGAATCCAGGTCTTTTCGGGTGGTATAGAAATAAGAATCTTCCAGCGGAACATTCTCCCCTTTGGTCATAATGATTTTCTGATTTGTGAGATCCCATCGCGCGTTGGGTATTGATGTTTTGAATTGCGCGTATGGAAAATCAATCGCAGCTTCACCGGCAATTTCCGGGCTGATGTCCGCGTAATTCTGCGCGAGATTAAATTTCACCCGCACATCAGTACCATCAATAAGTGGCTTGTTCGGGTCGGCCGACTTTGCGCGGAAACGCGCATGACGTGCTCCAAAATCTTTTCCATTAAAACTCATTTCGCGTGAACGCAACTCGGAACCACGTGTGTCTAACCGCCCGGCACCGGTTACACCATTTTTCGAAACAATCAATTGACCGGTTAATTGCGCGGTGGAATCATAAAGGTTAAATGGTGAGCGTGTGTTCCGGAAGCGCATCTGATCTTGCTTGGGCTTCCATAACATCTGGTAATCGGGCATGGAGGCTTGCGGAAAGGTAACTGCTCCAAATTGTTTCTCTTCAATGAAAGCGCGATCGCCTCGTGTAACTACCGAATCCGGATAAAAAACGAAATCATTTGAGCGAACCGTAGCCGCAAAGAAATTTATCGTGCCGACTGAACGTATCCCACGATTGTCAAGTCGAATGACACCATTTAGTTTTCCATCGCCCTTGTATAATTGATAGCCTCCTTGTGGAACAATGTGCTCAAAACCCAACGATTTATCGGGCATGGTGTGCAGCTTTTCTTTGAAGCTTGGGAACATACCACTCGAAACAAACGTACCCTCAAAGTTGATCGAGGTTGGGTCAGCATCATTCAAACTATCCAGTTTAAACGGGGGTATCGCAAAAAAAATCGATTGATCGTAAACACCATTCAATACTTCCGGCCGGTTGAAATAAATCACGCCACCGGTTGTTGCATCCAGTCGTGGGTAATTCGGAACTCTTTTTCTTCCTGATTTATTATCGGGTCTGTTGATGAATAATGTTCCGGATGATTTTGATAAATCACCCAAGCCACCCTCTGCAGCAGCAAGTGAGTCGGCTCCCACCATGGAATTGTTAATCTTCTTGCGGATCATCTGACCCTGGGCATTGCGCTCCATCGCAAAGAAATTAATGGAGTCAATGTGCGTCAGGTTAATGAAGAAGCTGTCGTATTTAAACGTAAAGTCATGACCGGTAATTTCGAAGTTACCCGCAGTGATGGTTCCGTTGAATTTAATGTCGCGGTTTTGAAGAATGGTGATTACACTGCTATCAGGCTTAATCACCACGTTCAGTGAATCACTCACGCTGAATTCTTCCACACCACGCACTACCATGTTGCGATCGGCAAAGTCGATAGTGGCATTTGAATAAACTGGCTTTTTAATGTCCAGTGTAGCATACGATCCTGCCACAGACTGTACTTTCAGGTTATCGTAATCGGCCTCACCTTTTGCTGCCAGGTATTGCGTAATGGCCTTTTCTTTAACGATCACCAAATCACCATTGGGCCAATATTCTACCAATCCTTTTGAAGCAAGAAATTCAATGGCCTTTTGCACGGCCAGAATATCCAGCCCATAGGTTTGTGCAATATCCCCTGTATGCGTTTCGCGTGTATTGTTTTCAATACAATACTTAGCCACAATACCCAATGGATGAAAGTTAAATCCAACACCTTTGGCCAGTTGAAAATCTATCGGACTGTAGTAATCATACGATTCAATAATCATGGGTGCCTGCCCGCTTCCCAGTTGTGCATAAACATCCAGGCTATCGGCTTTCATGTCCCATCGAATCATGTTGGCGGAAAAATCCATTCCAAAAAAAGTTGCCGTGAATGGCGCGTTACGCATAGCACCTTTTTCGCTCAATAGTACAAGTCTCTCTTTGGCATAATCGTACCGCATTTGCAATGAGCGGTGGTGAATCGAATCGTTTTCCTGAAAGATGGTAATTGTTGCCCGATCAGAACTGATCAGGGAATCTTTGAACACAAACTCCTTTGCACGGGCTTTGAATTTTTTACTATCCAGGCTATCGAGAATGGTAACAGAACCCAGGTCGCCAGCTACGTTGGTACTTTTTATTGTAGCCCCTTGAAGCGAGAAGCCACCCTGATACACGATATTCTCAGGACCAAGTCCATTTATTTTCAAGTTACCTTCATAGGACGTAAACCTCGGATAGGAAGAAGCAACAGAATCTTTTCGCTGTTGTGATTTAAACTCAAAGGTACCAGCAATCAGTCCGGGGGTTTTGCCGGTATAGTTCAGCATTACCAATGATGATGTAAGCTCGGTCTTCTTTGTATTGAAATTGTACTCCTTAAAATTGCAGTACACCTCCTCATCATTAAGTCCGGCAGGCGACCAGCCGAACCGCCCACCTTCACCCACAAAAAGATTTTGCGTGAGTGCGAAAATTCCTTTCGTGTTTCGCAGCAACACCGAGTCGTAAGGGGTTACAAAATTCAGTGACACACTGTTGAACCGGATAACCGGACCTTCCACATAAGGCGGTGGCGGTTGAGTCATCCAATACGGGGTGATTTCTGGCATGTTGGTACTGTCTGGTTCTTGCCAGTCACTCCAGTCATCGTAATTCTCATCTACTGCTGTTGTGTCAATTGGAGGCGGAATATATTCCAGAAACTCAAATGTATAATCATCATCCCTGGCATAGAGCCGGTTCGACTTATCGAAATGCAGCGCATGATGCTTAAAGAATGTATTAGCAGCTACCAGAAAGATGGATGTCTTATCAGATTTGTAGTTTTCTACAACCTTATCCACTACGTTCAAATAATTGTTTAGCTGTTGTGGGTCAATTCCCTCAACACTGATGGCATTAACCAAAGCCCCAAAATATTGTACAAAGTGCGGACGCAGTTTATACCCCTTCTTCTTCATGGTATAAAACTGACGTTGAATACGCTGTTGCTGATCCAAGCCCAGGTTATTCCATGCCGTTGGTAAAGCACCTCCAATAACCATGGCTTCGGTATTGCGTGTATTTTCCAATGCCAACCCAATGCTATCGGGGAAATTCAATACCACCGCGGGGGTTTTGCTTGCCTGGGCAAAGGCAAAAGCAGAGACCAGCATGAGGCCAAAAAACAGGTATGTAGATGTGCGCTTCACAGAAACTTAAACCTTCGAAATTCGCAAATAATGCCGAATAAAGCTAAACGGCCGGTTTGTAAAGGATTAAACGTTGTACCCCGGTTTTCTGTACAAATCAAGCGTTGTTCTTTTGGAGCAGCAGACAGGCCCAGTCATCGCGGGTATCCGACAGCACCGGATGCAGGTTATACTGCGAGGCCTTTTCCGTTAAGTCGGCAATGTCCTTCTCATAAAAACCACTTAACAATAACTGACCTCCGGATTTCAGGTGAGCAGCATAGTGGTGCATTTCACTTAGTAAAATATTCTTGTTGATGTTCGCGAGGATGATGTCGAAAGGCTCTGCAAAAGTAAGCTCATCAATTTTGCCCTGACGGATGTGAATATTGGAACACTGGTTGATCGCTGCATTTTCATTTCCGTTCTCCACACTCCAGCTATCAATATCAAAGGCTTCAATTTTTTTTGCTCCACGTTTTGATGCCATGATAGCCAGCACGGCTGTGCCAGTTCCGGCATCCATCACCATTTTATTTTGATGATCCAGTTGAAGTTGTGCCTTCAGCATCAGGTACGTGGTTTGATGATGCCCGGTGCCAAACGACATTTTCGGAGTGATGATGAGTTCAATCGGGTATTTCTTTTCCGGTTGGTGAAATTCAGCGCGAACGATAATGATGTCTTCAACAATTATCGGCTCATAATTTTTCTCCCATTCTTCATTCCAGTTTTTCTTTTCCACCCGATCGATGTAAAAAACTACGGGCGTGTGTGCCGTGTACCGATCTTTGATCTCCTGCAGTTTTTGTTTGTCGTACTGATTCTGCTCGGCAAAAGCTTCAAAACCGGTTTCCGTTTCCATAAACGTATCAAAGCCAACCTCTGCTATTTCGGCCATGAGAATTTCCGCGAAGTCGGAGTTGCAGATTACCTGGAGGCGGGTGTAGTGCATAAATTTAATTTGAAAATGGTTTAATTTGAGAATGAGTCGATTAGACACCTACTTTAATTCTCAATTTTCTGCAATCTCAATAGTCAATTGGCTATAGCAATTTCTTGAGCTTTACTATCAAGGCTTCTAAAAACGAAATATCTCCCTGATCTTTATCACGGTTAGTTTCGCGCTTCTCTTTCAGTAAATCTTCAGCATTAAGTACAGAGATATCAACACCATTGTAGTTAGCTCGCTGCACACGTGCATAGCACTGATTAAAATCAATTTCTTTGAATGCTTTAAGGTTATGCATTAAGTCAATTTGAAATCCGGTTTCCATTAAGTTGAACACCGTGAACCCGCCTACCAACTGCATCGTATTACGCATGATTTGTGCTTCCGCAACGCCACTGTCCAACAACGCTTGACGCAATTTATCCATATTCTCCGGAGTGTTCTCTATCCAAAAATCAATATCATTCGTTGCCCGCACATGCCCATGAAAAGCCATCGCAAATCCACCAATAAGGATAAACCGAACACCATGTTTGTTGAGGTTACCTACCAATAGGGTAACATCATCTTTGCTGGCCATTGTTTTCATTTCGTTAGCTGGATTTGAATTGTATAATGCCCAGGCGAGTTCATTTACCTGAAAAATAACATCCAGTGAATTTGATTTTGCCTGATTCATCACACATGAAGATGAAGTAAAGTTAACGCATTTAAAAGGAAAGCATACATGTTAGAATCTTCAAATTTTCAACTCCATACATTTTCAAATCGACTTAATAATTTCCACAAACTCCCGCGACTTCAACGAAGCGCCTCCAACCAAGCCACCGTCTACATCTGCGCAAGCGAATAACTCTTTTGCATTGGCTGCGTTTACACTTCCTCCATATAAAATAGAAATGGAATCGGCTACGGGCTGACCATACTTACTAGCCAGGTGCTTACGAATAACAGCGTGCATGTCTTGTGCTTGTTGTGCGCTGGCGGTTTTTCCTGTACCAATGGCCCAAACCGGTTCGTAAGCAATGACAATCTTCTTTATCGTTTCTGAATCCAGATGGAACAAGCTTTCTTCTACTTGTTGTTTCACCAGGACTTCATGTTCATTGCGTTCACGCACTTCAAGCGGCTCGCCACAACAATAAATCGGAATAAGGTTATGCTTCAAAGCCACATCAACCTTCTTTGCCAGCAATGCACCCCCTTCACCAAAATATTGCCTGCGCTCGCTGTGGCCCAGTATCACGTATGGAATATGCATGGACGCCAACATGGGTGCAGATACTTCACCGGTGTATGCACCGGCTTCATGCTCACTGCAG